>JAOZKP010000681.1 GCA_029935295.1 bacterium
AGATAAATCTGAAAATGACATCATCGCTTTTCGCAAAAAGCAGGGCGTATATTTTTCAGTCAATGAAAATTCAGTTTTAGGTGAGATTCGGCAGCTTAAAGAGCGGATAGAGCAGATTCAACTTGATTTGGTTACGATGCAGGCACGCCGCGACCGGCTGCGGGGGCAGCTCAAAAGCCTCAGTCGGACTATCAATATTTTTAGTGGTGCCAGCGGCGGTAACGGCCTGCATGAACTGGAAAGACAATTGGCAACGCTGCTGCTGAAATATACTGAGAACTATCCGGAAGTTATTCGCCTTAAAATTGAGATTGAAAACCTGAAGCAGCGAATTGCAGAGGGGGGTGCCAACCCGACTCAGACCAGCAGTATGACTTCCGTTAATCCTCTTTATCAACAGATGCAGCAGCAGATTTTTGATGTGGAATCGGAAATCAGCGCTCTTGAAGCCCAGAAAAAAAGTTTGGAAAGAAGAGTTTCCGAACGGGAAGAGAGCCTGCAGAATGTGCCTGAAAACCGCAAAACCCTGGGGCTGTTGATTCAGGAAAGAGATTCCACTCGGGCAATATATGACAAACTTTTAGAACGTATAGGCCAGTCGGAAGTCTCAAAACAGATGGAAATCAGTGATAAATCTGATACGTTCCGGATTGTTGACCCGGCAATTTTCCCGCGAACCCCGGTTTCGCCGAATATGGTGCGGATGATTCTTCTGGCCATTGCTGCCGGTATCGGTTGCGGCCTGGGTATGGTTTTTCTGATCGACAATCTCGATACTTCAGTTAAAAATCCCCTGCAGATAGAGAACATCGGGGCTGATATTCTGGCCGTCATTCCCACTATTGACGACGGTATAACCCGCATCAAAATCCGCCGCCGTGATATATTAATCTACACCTTGGCAGTTCTCTATTTCTCAATATTCATAGCCCTTCTGGTTTTGGAAATCCTGAAACCGGATATGGTCAGATATTATGTAGACCTGATTGCCTCGAACTTGGGAACAATTCAATTTAAATAAATTCCTTAAAATATTTTTATTTCTAACTTCAGAACTGTATTGAATTAAAATCTTATGAGCCGCATCGAACAAGCCCTGCAGAAAGTAGCAGATAATAAATCTGCCAATTCCGGGAATGAAATTAAACATCCTGCGGATACATCTACGGCCAGAGAAACTGTCGTCCTTAAAACA
>JAOZKP010000682.1 GCA_029935295.1 bacterium
GGATTGGGGTCATTGCTGGTACAAGGTGCGCTAGCACCGCCAGCTTTGACCCCGTTTATGAGGGCGAAGCGATGTTCGCCGCCATTTGTCATAGCTTCATGGTAACACGCGGAATCACTATCATTTATTTTTGATTAAATTGTGGCGCTTCTTTTTTTATGAACGCACCGACTCCGGCCCGAAAATCAGCAGTTCTTGAGGCTAAAATAATTCCCTGGCGTTCGGCTTCAACATATTCAGCCAATGACAAGCCCGGCATTTTTGCGAGAATATCCTTGGTTGCCGCCTGGGACCGGCGCGGGCCGCGGACTAACGATTCTACCAGCTTGACGGCACTGCTTTCGGCGGTATCACTTTTGACAAAACGGCTGACTAAGCCGATCTTTGCCGCCTCTTCGCCGCTGATGCGGCCGTTGGTCAGAAAAAAATCGGCGGCCCGGGGTTTGCCTAAGGCTTCAATCACGGCAAAACTGCTGCCGCCGTCGGGAACCGCGGCAATGCCGATGTAGCCGGCAACAAAAAGGGCATTTTCGGTCGCCAGGCTGATATCTGCGGACAACGCCATGCCGAGGCCGGCTCCGGCGCAGACGCCGTCAATCAGCGAGACGAAAACCTTCTCCATTCGCCGGATGGCCAACACTGTGGCGTTTAATGTAGCGGAAAGCTCTTCCATGGCGTCAGTAATTGTGTTGTTGTCAATTCCCTGCTGGAAAGTTACCAAATCGCCGCCGCCGGAAAAGAGTGGCCCCTCAGCTTCAAGCAACACCGCTCCGACTTCATCATCCCAACGTAACTGACGTACCGCATCCCAGAGTGCTTTCGCCATCTCAGCATTGTAAGCGTTGGCCTTTTCCGGATGGTTGAGCTTCAGCCGGGCGTAGCCGTCAATCTTTTCAATCGTAACAAATTCTTTCATTGTGCATCCTTAAGTCAATATGTCTAAATCGTTGTTGTTAATTAATTTTTGCCAGAATATGAGTTGTCGCCGTCGGTTTTCAGCAAAGTAGAGAGGGTATTCCGTACACCTCTCCGGGCTACCCGCGAAATCGGCTCCCTACATACTCAATTACACCTCATTTTGTCAACTTTTAACAAAAAATACTTGACACTAAAACGGCTCTAAGTTATAAGCGCCAGACTTTGTTCCTCGGTAGCTCAGTCGGTAGAGCGGGTGGCTGTTAACCACTAGGTC
>JAOZKP010000251.1 GCA_029935295.1 bacterium
AGCGAGAACTATTTCGGGCTCGATGAAGTCGGGTGTTCGATATGGCAGGCTATGCAGGATAAAGAGAACCTTGGTGAAATCTATGAGAGTATGCTGGCAGAATATGACGTTGAGCCCGAACGTCTAGAGAGCGACCTGCTTGAATTTATCGAGCGGCTCAAAAACGCCGGCCTGCTTAAAATAGAAAAATAAACAGCGGCCGCAACCGGATCATTTTTTTGACGATACAATCCGAACCAATCTTACCTTGGTAACCGGTTGTGATTGTTACCTTTATACATACAAATGAAATTATCGATGTTGAACCGGATAAAAAAATTTACGGCACTTAACCGAGATGAGCGAAGACTGTTCTTCGAAGCATTTGTCACTCTCGGGATAATGCGTTTTGCGCTTTTAACGCTTCCATTCAAGCACCTGGTTGCCTCCCTTGAGCAATATAAAGAGCCGGTGGCAGCACCTCCTCTAACCGAAAAAGAACTCAATCTGGCACAAAACATCGGTCGGGCTATCAACCGGGCGGCAAACCACACGCTCTGGGAAAGCGCCTGCCTGGTCCAGGCGCTGGCAGCACAGAAAATGTTGCAGAAGCGGAACATTCCCGGAGTCTTCTACCTCGGAGTGATGCCGGGTAATAGATCACAGGAGCCGATGCAGGCGCACGCCTGGTCGCAGGCAGGAGATATAATTGTGAGTGGTGGTCAAAACCTTGAAAGTTTTACAATCATTTCTGCATTTATCTGGGGTCGATAATGAACAGACGGTGTGCCCGGATGTATAGTATTTTTAATATAGCACTCAATAGTGATATCCCCTTGCCGGAGTTGCCGGAAATCGAGATGGCGGATACCGTTATCAACATAGAAGCGGGAGTGGATGAAGATAGTATACCGAAGCAACCAGCGTGGTTTCATCATTGGGAAACACCAGAAGGAGATGTGTCTATTTCATGTGCAAAGCTTCATGATTTCTACCTGTTACGATTCCCTGAATTAGTCGATTTTGTTGTTTCCCTACCCGGTGATACCGTAACGTATTTTCCGCAGGCAGAGGTTCCGCCGGAAAGTATTCGTCATTTACTGCTGGATCAAGTCATACCAAGGATATTGGGTCAGAAAGGACAACTGATTTTACATGCTGCAGCAGTTATGATGGCGGAGGGTCAGGCAATTGCCTTTCTCGGCGATAGTGGCTGGGGTAAATCAACAATAGCCTCAAGTTTCTACAAACATGGTGCACGACTTATTACTGATGATTGTTTACTGGTCGAAACAGGGGCAAACTCGATATATTGTACTCCCAACTACTATGGTCTGCGTCTATTCAATGACTCTGCCAAAGCAATTTTCAGTAAACAGTATTCATTTTCAGATGTTTCCCATTATTCACAAAAGAAGCGGGTAGTTCTTTGTGGAGATGAAGTAAAAGATACACCTTCACAGGTAAAACTGGATGCAATATTTCTTCTCAGCGATCCGACGCAACAAATTCTACCGAAAAAGGTGACAATCAAACCGGTTCGAGGTGCCAGCGAAATGATGGAATTGATTAAACAGATGTTTGTTCTTGATGTTACGGATAAAAAGTTGGTTGCCCGCCAGTTTGAAAATGTCGGCAAGTTTATTACAGGTGATCTGGCAATATATCGACTTGATTATCCCCGTGATCATTCTTCATTGCCAATTGTTCGCAACGCGGTACATGATATTTTGAACCGAAAATCAGTTTTATCGCATAGCGTTGATGTACCCTCAGGTCAGGAAGTATCATGAGTGGAATATTCGGTATTTTCTTTCGTGACGGGCATCAGGTTCATAAGGATGATCTCGTCCAGATGTCTAATGCCATGGCACACCGTGGCCCTGACGGCCAGGGACTTTGGTCCGAAGGTGCAGTAGGTTTTGGCCATCTGCTACTGCAAACAACTCTCGAGACTTTGTACGATCAGCTCCCCTATGTGTATACTCAATTTAACCTTACTATAACCGCTGACGCACGCATAGATAATCGAGAGGAACTGATATCATGTCTAGGGATGGGTTCTCTGGATAAGGTAGCGATAACTGACAGTGCCATCATCCTTGCTGCTTACAAAAAATGGGGCAGGGATTGTGCCCTGCATCTGCTGGGTGATTTTGCTTTCGCCATCTGGGACTCTGTAAATAAGACAATATTTTGTGCCCGCGACCACCTGGGGATTAAGCCCTTCATCTACTACCGTTCAGACAGGCTCTTTGTTTTTGCCTCAGAAGTGGATGGAGTTCGCGCTATGTCTATGACCCCAAATTGCATCAATGAAGGTCGAATTGCTGATTTTCTGGTGACACAACTTGAGGGAATTGATAAGACCTCTACCTTTTATGAGGAAATATATCGCCTGCCACCTGCTCATACGGTTGTTGTCTCAAAAGACCGTTTTGAAAAAAAATGTTACTGGCAATTAGATCCAAATTATGAATTGCAGTTAAAATCTGACCAAGAATATGTCGAGCAGTTTAGGGAGATCTATACGGATGCTGTCAGGCAGCGGTTGCGTGGCAACAATAATGTTGCTTCAATGCTCAGTGGTGGTATTGATTCGTCATCAATTGTTGGGATTGCCAAGCATCTGCATCGATCTGCAACCGGAAAACCTTTGCCTGTATTTTCGGCAGTATCTTCGACTGACAAGAGTTGTCGGGAAACCCGTTTCATTGAAGCTGTACTCAAGCAGGGAGGTTTATCCTCCCATACTGTTACTGCTGCTGATATGCCGTCAATGAACGAAGATGTCAGCAGAATTGTCAAATCCATCCAGGAACCCTTTGATGCGATGACTATGATCATCGCTATCTATCTTTTGGCGAAGAAGTGCGGATATAACGTGATGCTGGATGGGATAGATGGTGATGTTGTGGCCTCGCTTTCGCCATCTTATCCTGCATTTTTGTTGAAGAATGGAAAATGGCTACAAGCGCTTACTGAAATGAGGGGGCAGAAGAAAAATTACTATCGGAATCGTATGTCTTTCCTCGACATTTTTATGGAAAATCTTCGCTCGGCGTTTGTGCCCTCGATTGCAAGACGGTTGAGACATAAATACCTGCGGAAAAGTTTGTTGAATAAGGCTATACAAGAAACCATTATAAACCGGGAGTTTGCCCGGAAAATTAACCTTAATGAACGGTTAAGCAGATTGAGAGCATATGGCTCTGAAGGAATAGGTTCAACGCTCAGAGAGCGGCATATTAAGACCATTTCACATCCATATCTCACAGTGGGGGTTGAACGTTACCATCGGGTTGCCGCCATTTGTGGTGTTGAACCCCGCCATCCACTGTTGGATAAGCGGGTGGTGGAATTTATGGTCAGTCTACCTTGGGATCAGAAGGTCAGGTTCGGATGGAACAAGTTTTTGCTACGCAAAGTATCTGAGGATGTGTTGCCTCCGGAGGTCTGCTGGCGCCAGGGATGGGAACATATCGGTTGGGGATTTGAAAGTAAATGGCTGGCAGTAAATTTTGATGAGATTAGCACTGTTATTAAAAAAATGGTGGAAAGGTCAAGGGATGAGATAAACAATTCTTGCATCAATGACAATCTTAAAGTATATACAAATCGCAAAGGGCCGGAAAATGAAACGTATTTACTGGATGCCTTTCATTTGGCGAATTGGTTTGGTAGACAAAATTAGCTTGAAAGAGAGAATTACAATGAAAAAAGATGATAACAGTAAGATGATGAACGGCAACGTGAGATCCAAGAAAAATTATTCAACTCCGGTCTTGAAAAAATTTGGTGAGGTAAAAAAACTTACAGCCGGTGGGTCAAGTGGACAGACGGAAAGGCAATCTTGGCAGACTCGCAAACAACGCTCATAGCCACACTATACTATACGAGCCTATATATTCTCTCCTGAATAGACTCAGAGGAGTTTAGGGGACGTTGTAAAAAGACACAGGGGACGCTGAAGAACACAAAGGGGACGCTGTTGATATATCCACATAACCTACCATACTCTCCCCTATGCCTCGTTATGCCCGTATAGATTATCCCAATTTGTTACTGCACGTCATTGTCAGGGGGATTCAACGCTCGGATAGAGGAATCCCGTCGATAAATTCCAGAAATTCCGGGGATACTTTTCTTAAATTAAGTTTGGAACTGCAAACTCTTTTCAGCCTTACGGACTGAGTTTATTGGAAATCCAAAGGAAATCCAAAGGGGAGAATCCAAAGGGGAGAATCCAAAGGGGACGCTGTTGATATTTCCACATGGTTGGCTGAACCCAACTTTAGCCCTAGTGCAACATACAGCTTAAAGTTTCGGGTATAGCCGTTTCAGTTTGATGCG
>JAOZKP010000683.1 GCA_029935295.1 bacterium
AGCCCAGCGACCTAAGACGTCTATTTCGTGAATAACGGCCCCGTCAATGATATAATTAAAAGCAGCAATAGCGTCCACAAGGATCGTAAATGGTATACCTCCGCATAACACGATACCAATGTTAGTAAGATCGCCGGCAGCATCTTCAATAAAAGCCCTGAAGCTAGCTAAGGCATTTGAGCTCCCAGCTTCACCACAGTACCAAGTGTGAACCATTGACATGGCAATGTTGCAGCACATGTTGACAAATATTTCACCTCCTTCAGTTACATCTGCGACCGCATAAAAGTTCCTGACTCCATCCACTAGCATGTGGGCCAAGTCGATTCGATCCAGAGTTATGCCAAGGGCGGCATTTTTTTGATTGCGGAGATCTAAACCGTCTATTGGTATAGCTATAGGGGATGGTGGCGATTGCCCCATAAAATAGTAATACACAGCATCACCGATATTAATGCATCCTTCCAGAGAATAGGCAAGCGGTCTCCAGGCGGCGGCGTATGTCTCAATGATCAGGGAATCTGATTCTGGATAAAAAGTCTTTTCATGGATGTTGCTAGCGTTGAACCAATCTTGGCTCCACTGAAGTTCGCTACCGAGCATGCGTAAGAGATTGTCATCTACGTAGCGACTGACAGGGGGGAGAAAATAAGGGCCGCTGCCGTCGGTGCCTTTGACAACAGCCCAGCGTCGTTGGTTGTTGCTTGCCTTTATCACCTTATTGGCAAGACGCTGAACCTCTATGCCAGTTCTCAGCTTCTTGCTAGTCGAAACCTTCAAGATATTGTCACTATTTGGTGCGAACCCCGAGCGGACAGGTTGTGATTGCATCGTTCGCGTTGCAGAACCCATAACGAAATGTCCGACCGCTCGTCGTGTAGTTTCATCGGAGACTACAACTTGGCCCAAGCTCGTATGATAAAGGTAGGTTTTTTCGTCGCGGACGATGCCGACCAAAGAATCTGGGGGAATAGGAGCTGATCCTTGATACTCATGTCCCTGATAGATAATCGTCGCATTGGGAACGACAAGTGTACCGTTAAAAAAACCGACGCTGCCGTCGGGAACGGTGGTTGAGGTCTCGGGTGCAGAAAAAGAGGTTTGCCACAAATAATATGCGTCAAGGGAGCCCGCCGCAGTCAGCATGAAATTGAAATTGTAAGTGCCTCCGGGAAGGAGAGAAGCGG
>JAOZKP010000050.1 GCA_029935295.1 bacterium
CTGATATTCCTGCGAAGAAAAATACTAACAGTGTAACACTAATAAATTTTACTAAAGTGATTGGATGCAGCGTCATCTTAATTTTTACCGCAATCACCGCAGCTGCCATTGAAATACTCGCGCCGGACCCGAGGACTCCAGGAACAAAAAATTTCATACGAAATGGTACCTAAAGTTGCGGCCATATCATCGGCGGTAATCGCAGCATCGCCCTGACTTCCTAAAATTACAACCTCATCATCGACTGCAACATTGCCAATATCGGTGACATCTACCATAGTCCAATCCATGCAGACACGACCAATAACCGGAGCTCTCCGACCTCGAACCAGAAATTCACCCCGGTTAGAAAGAGCCCGATTAAGGCCATCGGCATAACCGATCGGCAACAGTGCCACTTTAACCTCTTTATGAGCGGTATAAGTGCAGCCGTAACTAACACTCTGACCCGGCTGCAGGATTTTCAGTAAAACAATACCGGTTTTAACGCTCATCACCGGTTTTAAATCAACCTGCGAACGGAGATCCGGGTCTGGATAGGCACCATAAAGCGCAATTCCAGCCCGAGCCATAGAGCAGCCGGGTAAATCGTAACGGACAATACCGGCACTGTTGGCTAGATGGTAAGTTAAAAGTTCTTCCGAACTAACTATCCCGGCAGCGGCATCTGTAACTTCAACGAAAGCCTGAGCCTGCTTGCCGGTATAACGTCGGGCCCATTCTTGGTTACTGTCAGCGATTGCCAGATGGGAAAGCAGGCCGACAAGCTGCAGGCCGGGAAGTTTAGCGACAATTGCAATAAATTCTGCGGCCGCAGCTGCCGGAACTCCAGCCCGGCCCATGCCGGTATCAATTTTGACCTGAACCGGAAGGGTCTGCCCTCTTTCTGAAACGAAATTAGACAATTGCCGGGCACTCACTTCATCCCAGAGAACCGGGACAATACCGCCGCCGACAATTACGGCAAAATCATTTTCATAAAGAGCGCCTAAAACCAGAATTTCTTCATCTATTCCAGCTTCACGTAAAACCTGAGCCTCAGTCACAGTGGCCACGGCAAAACCGGGCACTCCGATTTCAGCAAGAAAGTGAGCTATGGGTTTGGCCCCGTGGCCATAAGCATCCGCTTTAATCACCGGCATGACCGAAACCAATGTTCCGGCACAGACCTGCAAAGCCAGATAGTTGTGACGCAATGCTCCAAGGTCGATTTCGGCCCGGGTTGGACGTTTTTTGAACATTTGAATTTCCTGGCTATCTAAGGACTCGTTCATCAATAACCTTTACATCTTGCTTGTCTTTTTTGACATACTCTGCGTTGGGCAAACAGTTACATAGTTCAACTATGCGCTTGTTTGCCCGCCTTGATTATGACAAAAAATCCTACGCAATATTGTAAAGTTTATTTCTTCACAACTCCTAAGCGGTCAGCGCTTGGTGAAAATAGTTAATTGCCTGGCCAAGGCCCTCTTTTAATTGAATCTCAGGTTCCCAATCGAGCTCTTTCCGGGCTTTAGAGATGTTGGGCTGCCGTTGCGTGGGATCATCTGCGGGCAGGGGTTTATGGGTTATCTGCGACCGGCTGCCGGTTAAATCGATAACCAGTTCGGCGAGTTCCAGCATCGTAAATTCATTCGGGTTGCCAAGGTTTATCGGCCCCGTGAATGTGTCACTCTCCATTAAACTGTACAAAGCCCGAACCAGATCATCGACATAGCAGAAAGAGCGCGTCTGCCGGCCGTCGCCGTAGATTGTCAGATCCTCACCGCGCAGGGCCTGAACGATAAAATTACTGACGACCCGGCCATCATCAACCAGCATATTCGGGCCGTAAGTATTGAAAATCCGGGCAATACGGATATCAACCCGGTTCTGCCGGTGATAATCGAGCATCAAAGTTTCAGCGACCCGCTTGCCCTCATCGTAGCAGCTGCGAATCCCGATCGGATTAACGTGCCCCCAATATTCCTCGGTCTGCGGGTGCACTTTAGGGTCGCCGTAGACTTCGGAAGTTGAAGCCTGCAGAATCCGAGCCCCGACACGCTTGGCCAGGCCCAGCATATTGATCACTCCCATAACATTGGTCTTGACCGTTTTTACTGGATTATACTGATAGTGAACCGGCGATGCCGGACAGGCAAGATTATAGACCTGATCAACTTCAACCAGAATCGATTCGGTAATATCGTGGCGGATCAGCTCAAAATCATGACGTCCCAAAAGATCGTCAATATTACTCTTGCGGCCGGTAAAAAAGTTATCCAGACACAAAACTTCATGCCCTTTTCCGAGCAGAAAACGACAGAGATGACTCCCGATAAAACCGGCACCACCGGTTACTAAAACTCTTTTCTGCATATCTATTTCACTCCTGTATGGCCGAAACCGCCGCTACCGCGCACGGTCTCATCAAGATTATCCATCAACTGCAATTGACAGCGGGAAACCGGGGCAACAATCATCTGGGCCACCCGTTCACCATCTTTAATAATAAAATCTTCAGGTCCGTGATTAATCAGAATAACTGAAATTTCCCCGCGATAATCGGCATCGATAGTGCCCGGGGTATTAAGCAGAGTCACCCCATATTTTGCCGCCAGGCCGCTACGGGGCCGCACCTGGGCTTCATAACCTTCCGGCAGCGCAATCGCAATCCCGGTCGGCACCATTACCCGCTCACCCGGAGGCAAAACCACTTCTTTCTCCAACTTCACATAAAGATCCATCCCCGCCGCCGCCGCAGTCATATAACGCGGCAGCTGCACCCCAGAACGACAACGGGTAATTTTTACTTCAATTTCGTTACTCATAAATCTTAACAAACCCCTTATATAGATAGGTTTACATATTACGCAAAACATCAACCTCTTCACTGCGCCCTAAAACCACCAGACGATCACCGGCTTCGACAACTTCATCCGGACCGGGAACCAGCTGGTGATATTTAATAGTTTCTCCCTCTATAACAGGAGAGCGTCGTTTAAACATCATCACCTGCAGCCCCAAACGTGAACGCACATCCAGATCTTTTAAACTCTGCCCGACAAAACTAGTCGGAGCCTGAATCTCAGCCATAACATAGCCGTCCAAAAGATCGATCTCCTCAACCTTATCGAGCACCTGAACTGAAGATGTAATTTCAGCCCCGAGACTGCGCTTAACCACCTCGCGGTTATAGGCTTCAGTTACCAACCGCTGGCGGATAGCCCCGACCAGCAACCCGGTTTTGTTATCAAGAATCGGCAGTTCCCGGTAATCGGTATGGCCGAAAAGTTTCATCACTTGATCAAGATCGGCCTCCATAGTTACAGTCGGCACACTATTGGTTGCCAGATCAGCGGCAATAAGCAGTTCAGAAAGATCATCCTGGTCTAAAATTGCCTGCCGAACCTCCTGCAGAGAAATCAGCCCGAGATAAACACCCTCACCATTAACCATGTAATAGATAACATTGGGGTGGTTGACGACTAGCTCCAACAGCTGCCGAAAATTGAGTCCCGGAGCTATGGTTTTAGGTTTATTATCACAGAAATCCGCAACCTTAAGAGAACGTAAAACATTAAGTTCACGACCGCGGAAAAGATCAACTCCGCGCCGCACCAGTTTGATCGTATAGATCGATTCCTTCTTAAGTTTAGTTGTTAACAAAGTCGCAATGATACACGAAATCATAAGAGGAAGAATAATCTTGTAATCATTCGTCATCTCAAAGATGATCAGGATAGCAGTAATCGGCGCATGGGTCGCCCCGGCGACAACCGCTCCCATACCCACCATTGAATAAGCGCCGGAGGTAGCAGTGAGGGTTGGTGCTGCCATATGCACCAACGCCCCGAAAGCACCACCGGTCATCGTACCGATAAAAAGGGATGGTGCAAAGATCCCGCCGGAGCCGCCGGAGCCCAAACTCAAACTGGTTGCCAGAATTTTGGCAAAAATCAGGCCCAGCATCAAAACCCATGACATATGTCCCAAGAGGGCAAGATTCATACTGTTGTAACCGACCCCGTAAACTCCCGGCGCCAGCAACCCCAGACAACCCAGCAGAAAACCACCAAGCACGGTTTTGATGACACCATTCAGCTTCAGCCGATCATCAAAAAAATCCTCAAAATAACATAAAACATTAGTAAAAAGCAGGGCTACCAGACCGGACAGAAGTCCCAAAATGACATAGGGAATCAACTCAACCGGACTCACAAGATGGTAGGCGGGCACCTCAAAAGCGGGGAAATTACCGAGAAAATGGCGCGAAACCACGGTTGCCATAACTGAAGAGATAACTATCGGACTAAATTGGGCCACCCCAAAATCCCCAAGAATGATTTCAACACTGAAAAGAGCCCCGGCCATTGGCGCATTGAAGGCCGCCGCAATTCCGGCAGCAGCCCCACAGGCAACAAAAACTTTAGTCCGCTGCGCGTTGACTTTTAAGAACTGGCCCACAGTGGAGCCAATTGAAGAACCAATTTGAATGACCGGTCCCTCACGGCCGACCGAGCCCCCGGAAGCGATACAAAGAGAAGAAGCAATAAGTTTCGCAACAGCCACACGCGGCCGGATGCGGCCATCTTTCAGAGCCATCGCCTCCATCACCTCGGGCACACCGTGACCTTTAGCCTCCGGGGCGAAGAAATAGACAATCAAACCAACCAGCAGCCCGCCAACGGTCGGCACTAGAATCTTCATATAGAATGGTACTTCCAGTAGAAAACTTAATTCAAGTTCGCCGGTGCCCCAGAAAATCCGACTGAAAAATTTTATCAGAAACTGGATACCGACCGCCCCGAAACCACCCAGCAGACCAATAATAACCGCCACAATTACCATAAAAATATGTTCAGTTGAACGAAACTGGGCGATTGATTCATTAAATATCGTGATGATTTTTTTATACATAATTGAAGAAGATCCTTAAACCTGCTGGGATGTGATCATTTCTAAAATTTTCCGCCAATCGGCTACTTCTACCCGTAAAGTATTTTTATCATTGCGGAACCAGGTTAACTGACGTTTGGCATAACGCCGGGTAGCCTGTTGTGTATCGGCTACAGCCTGATCCAGAGTTAGCCGTCCGGCAAGATGATCAATCATCTGCCGGTAACCAATGCTCTGCAACGGTTTAAGTTCGGGACTGTACCCTTTTTCGAGAAGGCCCTGAACTTCATTACGCAATCCGGTCTCAATCATCATTTCAACCCGGTGATTGATTCGTTGATAGAGTTGTTCCCGGTCAAGGTCAAGGAAAACATGAAGAAATTTATAACGCGGAGCCGAAAATTTATGCTGCTCCTGAAAATAGGAGATACTTTTTCCGGTGGCAAGCACGATTTCCAGAGCCCGAAGAACCCGGGTTTTATCACGCGGCGCAAGCCGGGCTGCCATCGCCGCATCGTGTCGACTGAGTTCAGCATGCAAACTTTCGCTACCTTCACATTCAAGACGACTTTCAAGCTGGATGCGAATTTCAGGTTCAATCTCCGGCATCCGGCAAAGACCGAAAAGAAGAGCCTTTAAATAAAGACCGGTACCCCCGACCACCAGCGGCAGAGCGCCACGACCGTGAATTTCAGTAATTACCGCATCAGCCCGCAGTTGGAAATCGGTTGCGTTAAAAGGTTGATCAGGATCGAGAATATCAAAAAGATGATGCGGCAACAAACCGCGCTCAGCAAGATCAGGTTTGGCCGTGCCGATATCGAGATAGCGATAAACCTGCAGCGAATCGCCATTTATAATTTCGGCATTGCAGTGCCGGGCAAGTTCAAGCGCTATGGCACTCTTGCCGACTGCCGTAGGCCCGGAAATCAATAATAATGGAGGTAAGTTACTCAATAATGATGGACTCGTAAAATATTTCAGGATAGCATTAGTTTAATAATCAAGCCACTCAATCTCAACAATACTGCCTTTTTTAGCACCGGTGGAAACCGGGGGCTGAGTTATCAGGCAGTTTCCTTTAACCATTGAGTTAAGGATTCCAGACCCCTGAGCCCCGGTCAATCTTACCGAAAGCTGACCTTTTTCATCACGTTCAGCCACGCCTCTGGCATAGTGAAGACGGTCTCCGGGAGCCGGAAGATTTTCTAAAACTATTGCCGGCTCTTTTTTCAGAAGTAGTTCAGATTCAGGGAAACCCGCCATTTTTTTCAGCAGCGGCCGAACAAATTGCTCGAAAGAGACCATTGTCGAAACCGGATTTCCGGGCAGGCCGATCACCGGCGTTGAGGCTACGAGACTATACAAAAGCGGCTTACCCGGTTTCATTTTTACCTGCCAGAAACGAATTTCGGCATCCGGCAGCTCACGAATAACATCTTGAATAAAATCATAATCCCCCATTGAAACCCCGCCGGAGGTCAAAACCAGATCACTGCCGGAGACCGCATCCAGCAATGCCTGTCGAATCAGCTCCGGTTGATCTCTGACAATCGGAAATATCTGCGGTATTCCTCCTGCCTGTAATACCAGAGCCGCCATTGAAAAACTGTTACTGTTACGAATCGCACCCGGCCCCGGTACCTGACTGAAATCAACAATTTCATCACCGGTCGCCAGAACTGCGACCCGGGGCCTGCGAACCACAGAAACATAAGGCATTCCAACCGCCGCCAACATTCCGACTGCCGCCGGAGTAATCCTGGTTCCGGATGCAATGACGACTTCACCCACCTTGATATCTTCGCCTGCCCGACGGATATCATTTCCCGGCCTTACCGACTCTTTTAAAATAATCGCCCCATCAAGTTCTTCGACAAACTCGCGCCGGATAACCGCATCAACGCCGTCAGGTATTGGAGCGCCGGTCATAATTCGCACTGCCTCTCCGGCAACAACCTGACCTGTCCAGGGTTTTCCTGCCGGGATATCAGCCACAACCGGCATTTGTAAGGGTTGATTCTGTGTCGCCGGCTCACTATCTATAGCCCGTAAACCGTAGCCATCCATCGCTGAATTATTGGCAGGTGGCAGATCACGATCAGCAACTACATCTTCACAAATAATCCGATCCAAAGATGACAAAAGGTCAACCTTCTCTGATGATAGTGCGGCATCCAAATCACCCAGAATTAACTCCCGGGCCTGTTCAACTTCAATATATTTTTTCATTATTAAAATCTTCCTAACATATAAATTCCTAATGCTGACTAAAACCCACAACAGTTCCTGCCGAATTTTAAATAGATAAAATCAAAAATTGACCGCCAAAAATCTATCGAGGGTAACTTCCTAACAAATGAACCGAAACAAAGCAAAGGAAAAAACACAAACACCCATAAGTCAAGCCCGACCCCTATCTTGAACTTGACAAAAACTTGTTAACATACTAGATATTCATTTCAAATTAAGCCCCCATAGCTCAGGTGGATAGAGCACTGGATTCCTAATCCAGGTGCCGCGTGTTCGAATCGCGCTGGGGGCACCAAAACCAAAAAAACCGACCCTAAAAAGGCCGGTTTTTTTATACCATAATAAAAGCAGAAGTTATCCGAAAACCTTCTCAGCGCCGGAGTAGACCTCTTCAACTTTTAATGCCACCGCTCCATGGCCGGGATGCTTTTCCGGATTCCAGGTTTTCATATCATCAAAAATTTCTCCTTCGCGATGATATTCAATTGACCCCTTGACCTGATACGCATCCCCATCTTTAGTAATAAACAGAAATGTGCCCTTACTCCCGGAAAAAATATTTTTTTTAGTTTTTGAGAGATAATTGTCAGCGATAACAATTAAATCTCCGCCGTACCTGGCGGTACAGGTGATATAGACGGAATTGGAAATACCCGCTTCATCAACTGTCGTAAAAACACATCTATCATCACGATTTATCCAAGCATCATCAATCTTTTTCGGCAATTTTGACATCTCTAAAAATCCTTTTTTTCAATAAATCTAATTAAATGAACCCAGGTGATTCACATCTATTTTGTTTTTGAATAAAAAGCCAACATCAACCCGGTGACAATCCCAACAAAAGCCCATGACCAGGGGCTGGCGGACATTGCTCAGGTGCTTCCGGCACATTTCACAACAAACCCAACAATACAACCGATAACCGCTCCAATCACAATTCCATAAATATATTTTTTCAAGATTTCCTGACCTTTTTATTGATACTGCAGTCTAGATTCTAACAAAGTACGGCAAAATCACTAAAACTACACCGGCAGCTACGAGCATATACACATTTGGTATAACATAAGGCACAACAAATAGTGTAACTCCGACGGCTAAAGGAACCACGGCTTTCTGTTTTTTGCCATAAGTAAAGAACCCCATGCCAATTGCGCCGAAGATTACTCCCCAGATAATTGTTGAAGTACTACTCATTTCATCTCCATCTTTGTCCTAATTCTTTTATCGGTATTACCCTATGGCTCAACCTCAGAATTGAAATCGGCTGATTGGGCCAGGGTGTCAACGATCCACTGATTCAAGCTTTTCCCGGTCGCCATCGCAGCAGTCGTAATCTTCGCGTGCAGACCGGAGGGTACCCGAACATTGAATTTTCCGGAGAAGCTTTTTTGCGGGGAGATATTCCGGGCCTTGCAAGCATCGAGGAACACTTCTAGCGACAAAGCCCCCTCCTCTTTCAAGCTTTCAATGTCTTTAGCGTAGAAATCAGCCCCTCCATTTAACTCAACAAACTCCCCTCTAAACATCTCAATTTCAGGGTCATATGTGATAACGGCATTAACTCCGTTGATCTGCATTAAATTCATCATGGCAACACTCCATTATCTTTTAACCATTTGCGAATGCTTACCACCGCGCCTTTGTCGGTGTCAGGCCGTGGGTGCGGTCGGTGAAAAACGCGAACCTCATTAAAAAGAAAAACCTCAATTCGGGAACCTTCACGTTCAAGCAGCTCTGCCCCGAGAAAACCAAACAACGCTTCTATGTCCAGCCATTTAATGTTTGCGCTCACCGGATGTGTAAAGAGACGCTCAAGCGTTTTCTGGTGTTTTCGTTTCATAAGGAACAGTACCATAAATCAGTACCAAAGTCAAACAGGTAAGATTCTAGCTCTTAATCTCACCCGAACTCCGATCAAACGATTAACCGGCATCTGTCCGCGGATAGGATAAAGTTAACAGTGATAAAAAATTTACAACTAAAAAGCACCTACAGTCAAAATAACCATAAGTGCTTAATATTATTGGCGCGCCAGGAACGACTCGAACGCTCGACCTACGGATTAGAAGTCCGTTGCTCTATCCAGCTGAGCTACTGGCGCATTTAATATCTAACTTTTCAGCCCTTAGTTCCGATTATTGGTACCTTGGTCTGATAATTACAACCTTTTTGCGGACAGCGCAAGAGCTTATCACCGCCACCCTGATTTTTCTTTTCTACCAGAAATGGAAAATCACAATCCGGGCAAGCTAAAGGATAAGGTTTATCCCAGGTTGCATAGGTACATTTGGGATAACGGTTACAGGCAAAGAAAAGTTTTCCTTTGCGAGATTTTTTCTCGACCAGCTCACCGTCACAACCCTCCTGCGGACAAGCGACCCCGGTGCCAACCGAACTGGTGTATTTACACTCGGGATAGGTCGAACAGGAGATAAATCTACCAAAACGCCCGTTGCGTAACTGTAGTGGCTTTCCGCAGTCCGGACAATTGCCAACATCAACGAGTTCACCATTCTCACCGTTGCCATCACCGACCTCACTTAAATCCTTGGTGTTTTTGCACTCAGGAAAGTTAGGGCAGGCAATAAAACGGCCATTGCGGCCCCATTTAACCACCATATTGGCCCCGCATTTATCACAGATCTCATCGGTCACCTCTTCGCCCGCTTTTTTAGCGTCGCGCATAGTTACTAAAGCGGTGTCAAGCTGCACCGCAAAAGGACGATAGAAATCTGCCAGCAGAGCCTGCCAATCGCGGGTGCCTTCCTCGACCTTATCCAGATCTGACTCCATCCGGGCGGTAAATGAGACATTGAGAATATCGGGAAAACTTTTTTCCAGCAGCCCAGTGACCAACACACCTAAATCAGTCGGATAAAAGCGCTTCTCCTGCAACTCAACATAGCCGCGATCCTGAATTGTTGACATAATCGAGGCGTAGGTTGAGGGCCGGCCGATCCCTTTCTCTTCGAGCTCTTTGACCAGCGTACTCTCGGTAAACCGTGGCGGCGGCTGTGTGAAATGCTGCTTTGAAAGAATATCTTTAAGATCTAAGACTTCACCTTCAGTTAATGCCGGAAGCTCCGTGTCGGCGCCATTTTCATCACCGTTACTGTCACGACCCTCTTCGTAGACGATTAAAAAACCATCAAAAAGTTGCCGCCGGCCGACCGCCCGCATCTGATAACGCTCACCCGCCATAATCGAAACTGTGGTCTGAAAATAGCGCGCCGGATTCATTTGACTTGCAACAAAACGTTTCCAGATTAAAGAATATAAACGAAACTGATCTTTATTAAGATAACTCTCGATCTCTTGCGGAACATAACCAACCGAAGTCGGCCGAATCGCCTCATGCGCATCTTGCGAAGCATTTTTATTCTTATAAAACTGTACTTTTTCAGGCAGATACTCCTGACCAAATAACTTAACAATAATCTCCCGACATTCGCTGACCGCTGAATCGGCGACCCGCACGGAATCGGTACGCATATAAGTAATCAGACCAACCGGCCCGGAAGAACCAAGTTCAATCCCTTCATAAAGCTGCTGCGCCACCATCATCGTCTTTTTGGCGCTAAAACCAAGTTTCCGAGCAGCTTCCTGCTGGAGTTTACTCGTAATAAATGGCGGGGTCGGGCGGCGTTTGCGCTCCTTTTGCTCTATCTTGCTGATTTCACAGGTAAGTTTTTTCAAATCAGCAACGATCGCTTCGGCACTCTCCTGGTCTGAGACTTCAGCTTTTTTCGCATCAACCTGATGTAATTTAGCTTCAAACGGCGGCGGATTTCTTCCTGCAAAGGTACCGGCAATACTCCAATATTCAACCGGAACAAAGGCTTTAATCTCAGCTTCACGATCACAAACCAGACGCACCGCAACCGACTGCACCCGGCCCGCACTTAAACCCCGGCGTACGGTCTGCCACAACAACGGACTGATTTTGTAACCGACCATGCGATCGAGAATGCGTCGGGACTGCTGGGCATTAACTTTATTTTCATTGATTTCCAGAGGCTCACGTAGAGCTTTCTGAATCGCCGATTTAGTAACCTCATGAAAAAGTACCCGCTGAATTGGCTTCTTATCGCCAAGTTCATGCGCGATATGCCAGGCAATCGCCTCCCCTTCCCGGTCAGGGTCAGGTGCGAGCAGAATCTGGTCGGCTTTACGAGCCGCCTTTTTCAGCTCACTGATAATCTTGCCTTTACCCTTCATCGGCACATAGTGAGGTTCAAAATGGTCATCTTTGATCTCAATGCCAAGCTCTTTTGTCGGCAGATCGCGAACGTGGCCAACTGAAGCCTTGACGATATATTCCGAACCCAGATATTTGCCAATGGTTTTGGCCTTGGTCGGTGATTCGACTATTAGAAGAGTCTGTCCCATTAGTGCCTTACAAATGATTTTCTGGTTTTATCAACCAGAAAATCTTCCGGTAAAAGTTCTTATTTGCGGGAGATGTTCGCATCAGTGAAATACGATCTCCTGATCATTATCCAAAAAGTCCAGAAAACGCTCCCGAACAGTTGGATCCAGCCGCCCGACAACTATAACCATTGTTGCGATAACTTTAATATCTTCAAGACCAATTATGTTCATTCCCGCCAGCACCATTGCCTGATCAAAAATATCTTCGACCGCAACCTGGTCAACAATATCCATCTGCCGCAATTTACTGAGCCAGGACCGCGCTTCAGTACTTAACAACTGTCGTTCTTCAAAAGAAAAATGACGTTGAAAATCACTCTCCGGTTCAAGATCAAGTAGATTCAGGTTGAGCTCTTTGCCTTGAGAAAGATTGGCGATCCAACCAAAAGCGGTCTCAATCTCAGGAAAATCAAACCCTAAAGAGACGAGATCGTCAACAATCTCCTCCTCCTGTTCAAAGAGGTCAATCTCATCAGCAAGATAATCTGAGATAATACCAATTATAGCCATTACCCGTTGATACATCCAGGGATACTCCGTAAACTATATATTTGAATCGTGTAAACGAAAATTATTTATTCTACAAATTCCGGAACAACCCGAAAACTGTTACCGGCACTTTTTATCAGCATGCCGCTAAGTTCCAACTCAAGCAGTACCCGACTCAACAAACCGGTCTCCCAAAGTAATTTCTCTAACAGATCATCGAAATTGATCTCATCCGCACCTAAGGCCGCAATCAGCTGCGATTGTTCCGGAGTCAAAGCCGGCCGTTTCAGAGCAGTGTTGCTCTCCCGACCAGAATTCGTGCCAGATTTATCAGCAACCGCCAGCCATGGCAGCGCAAGAAAAATATCTTCAACCGATTCAAGCAGTTGCGCCCCATCTTTCAAGAGACGGTTAACCCCTTTACTGCCCGGCATTCCCGGCGGCCCAGGCACTGCGAAAACCTCACGACCCTGTTCTAACGCCAACCGTGCAGTGATCAAAGAGCCACTTTTCTCGCCGGCCTCAACCACAACCACTCCCTGCGCCAAACCACTGACAATCCGGTTACGACGTGGGAAATTACCGCGATCCGGCCCGCTTCCAGGTGGCAATTCAGTCAGCAAAAGACCATTTTCGGCAATCCGCTCACTCAAATGACGATGCGCAGCCGGATAAATTACATCAAGCCCGGTACCAAGCACAGCAATTGTCGGGCCCTTATCCCGCAAACAACCTTCATGCGCGGCCCCGTCGACCCCTAAGGCCATTCCACTCACGACACAAAGACCTTTTTCTGCAAGTCTTGCGCCCAACTTAAAGGCAAACCGCCGACCCAATTCCGAAGCCCGCCGGGCTCCGACCACGGCAATTGCTGAGAGTTTAAGCAGGTCAGTATTACCTTTAATAAACAGTACCGGCGGCGGATCAGCAATCTGCTTCAGGTTATCAGGATAACGCGGATCATCCAAAGGAATAATCTCTCCGCCAACCGCAAAGGTCTTCTCTTTAATAGCAGCAACCTGAGACCAGTCACTAAATGATGCAACTGCCGCAGCCGCCTTTTTCCGTACCCCAAACGAGATTAAAGTTGCAACCGGGGCCTTAAAAACCGCATCTACCGAACCCAAGCCCTGAAAAGCCCTGGCAATCCCCAAAACCCCGATTCCCGGAGCCAGAGTCAATGCCAACCAGTAATCTAAAGGCTCATGGCGAATCATCGGCAACCTGTGATAAATCACAAAGATAAATGAGAAAACCAAGTAACACGCTTGGAAAATCCCTGACAATTTAATAATGGATGCGCCGCAATAAACAAATTGCCTGGCTTAGTCAAGG
>JAOZKP010000684.1 GCA_029935295.1 bacterium
TTTTGGGCGCGGTATTGTCATTGGGGCTGCGAAAATATGAATCAGTACCCTGAAGTAAAGTCTTTAGCTAAATGAATGGTATCTTACCCTGTTTGATTACAAAACAAAGGGGGACAGTAATGGATAAACAACATTTTTTGCATCTTTTGGAGGACTTTTCAAATCAACGAAAGAACCATCATACCGACCGGGCTGCTTCAGATGCAGGCAGCACTGTCAATCTAGCTGAGAAAACCTGCACGGAAGATGAAAAAAGCACGTTTGATAACCTTTTAAAAGCTATACAAAAATCCTCCTTACCCTTCATTTGATTTGGCATCAGCAGTGTCAATGCCTGCCTTGTCATATAAGACTTATTTGTGATCATTAACACCAAGCATGCAGGAATCGATTTAATGGAGCCAGTAGAGGACAAGGCAAAAGTTCGTTTTAGAGCTATCCAGGGGCTTAAGAAAGGTGATTCATTTGCTTATACGCGTGAATTCACAAAAGCAGAGACCATATCCTTTGGCGATATGTCCAGAGACTATAATCCTGTTCATTATGATAAGCGCTGGACCAACTTGAAGGGCTTTAAAGGTCTTATTTGCCATGGACTTCTCGTGGGCTCAATGGTTTGTGAGTTTGGCGGACAAGTCGGATGGCTTGCTACTGGTATGAACTTCAAATTTATAAGACCTGTTTATTTTGGAGATACCATACATTGTGCTATTACTATAATTAAGCTGGAAGAGAGCGGCCGGGGTGAAGCGGAGGCTTTTTTTACAAACCAGAATGACGAATCGGTGTGTTATGCTCATTTGACTGGACGCCTGCCCCTGACTCAAGAACGGGAGCTTTTACAACAGATGATAAATGAAGGCGATCCCACCAACAAACTGTCTAACGAAAAGTACACTTGATAATAAGTTGGTCTTTCCATGTTTGATAGAGCGTTAACAGGGTAAAATTACATGAGTCTACACCCCATCAATTAATCAACAAAGTAATAATACAGCTTTTATTGCCGACATAATAAGAGGCAGCTCTGACCAGTCGATAACCGTTTTTCCCTTGGCCAAATTTCCCTTCTATTGGAATTCTTTCTCGGTATTAAACTTCTTATTATAAGCTTTTGTAAAATCTTTCCTGGGAATAGTTACGTCCTATCAAATTTGTGCAATGGTTCCAAAATCGCACATCTCC
>JAOZKP010000252.1 GCA_029935295.1 bacterium
CATCAACAAAAGGCCGCCGCAAAACCTCAGCCAGCTTCATTCCAACCGAACTTTTGCCACTGCAGCGATAACCAATAAGATTAATATTATTCATGAAAATCAGTTGAGCGAATTAAAAACTGACCAGTAATTGGGAAAAGATTTGCCGACACAATCCTCATCTTCAATTTTGATTCCGGGTATTCTCAAACCAGCGAGAGAAAAACTCATGGCGATACGATGATCATCGTAGGTCTTAATTTGGGCACCGGTCGGCCGACCGCCGGTGACCGCGATTGAATCAGGCCCACATTCGGCTTTAATTCCTATTTTACTTAGTTCGCTGGCAACTGCAGCGAGACGATCACTCTCTTTTGCCCGGAGATGGGCAACGTTGGTCATCAGAGTCGTACCTTCGGCAAACGCAGCAACCACCGCCAGCGTCGGAACAAGATCGGGCATATCGCCCATATCGACGGTAATTGCCTTAAGCGGCCCACCGGTTACCGTAATGCCATCAGTCGTAAAACTAAGCTGACAACCCATTTTCTCCAGTACCCTGATAAAACCTAAATCCCCTTGATCAGAATCCTGATTAATCCCCAGAACTTTAATCTCACTACCGCTGATCGCAGCCGCGGCCCAAAAGTAACCGGCCTGCGAACAGTCCGGCTCAACCGCATAGTTCCCTGACTGATAACTCTGTCCGCCGGAAACCCTGAAATAAGTGTAGCCCTGATGTTCAACCTCAACCCCGAAACGCTGCATAACACTTAAAGTCAAATCAACATAGGGACGCGAAACCGGCCCCTTAATTACTTCTATTTCAAGACCATCACGGGTTAACGGCGCCATCAGTAATAAACCGGAGAGATATTGACTGCTGATACCACAGTCGATCGCGACCGGGCCGCCGGTAACAAAACCGCCGCCTATCCTGATCGGCGGACAACCATTGTCCTGCAAAGACTTAGCCGGAATTCCGAGCTGCGTAAGAGCCGTCAGTAACTCTGCCATCGGCCGCTGCCGCATTCTCTCACTACCGTCAAATATATAGTCACCCTGACCCAAAGCTGCGATTGCTGCCAGCAGCCGCATTGAGGTCCCGGAATTTTCAAGAAAAATATCGGTAGCAGCTGGCAGCAAAGATCCGCCGGTACCTTTCACTGCAAAACTGAATTTTTCGGCATCAGCTTTGATTTTGGCCCCGAACTGGGTCAAAGCGGCCGCAGTCAATTCGGTATCACGACTAAAAAGAGCACCTTCTATATGACTCTCACCCTCAGCTAAAGCTGCGGCAATCAGAACCCGGTGCGTAAAACTTTTTGAACCCGGCACCCGCACCGCCGACCGGGTCAGAGTTTTCGGTGTAATCTCTAACACAACATCTCTCCTTGCACTCTTTCAAATAACATCTTTTTTACTACTCGTTCACTTGCGCTCACTAGAGAGCACTGAGGTCGAAATTTAATACTTCTGCAACAAATGCTCAAGTACGGTCTCACGCATTACCTTAAGCGGAGCTTTTCCCCCCGTCCAAAGTTCAAATTGCAAAGCCCCCTGGCCGACAAACATCTCCAGGCCATCGACAGTCACAGCCCCGGATTTTTCTGCCGCTCTTAGCAAGCGGGTTTTAAGTGGATTATAGACAATATCCATAACCACCATCGATGAATTCAGAAACTCTTCTGCTATCGGCAAAGCATTTACATGCGGAGTCATGCCCTGCGACGTAGTATTTACCAACACCTCAGGCGCGAATTCAACCAACTCGGATGGAATTAAAAATTTTGCCCCGAACTCCCCCGCTAATTTCAAACCCCGCTCAGGGGTGCGATTTACGATTCCTACCTCGGCTCCCGCTTTCACCGCACCATAAACCAGTGCCCGGGCGGCACCGCCGGCACCGATAATCAAAACCCGCTTTCCAGCAAGATTGACCCTTTTTGCCAAAGCATTTATGGCACCGGCAACATCTGTATTATAACCACAAAGTTGCCCCTGGCGATTAACAATTGTGTTAACCGCGGCAATCTCACGCGCCTCGGGGGATATCCAGTCGAGATACTTTATAACCTCGGTTTTATGCGGCAGGGTGACACTGACCCCGGCAATCCCCAAAGCCCGAACACCAGCAACTGCAGAAGCTAAATCAGCAACTGCAAATGCGGTAAAATAAGCATTTTGCCCGGTTGCGACAAAAGCGGCATTGTGCATCAATGGACTTAAAGAGTGCTCAATCGGCTGGCCGAGCACACCGTATATTTTAGTTAATGTCATGAGTTTTTTCGATGTTTGCGATAGTCTCAGCCAGACTGCGTTTGAGCTCTTTAAGTCCGAACCCGGTCGCGGATGAAACCAGCAAAATTTCACGGCCGGCCATTTCTGGAAGTTGCCGAAACTCATCTAAAAGTTCAACCGCCCGGGTCTGATCCATTGTATCTGCCTGCGTCAAAACTATCAGGCTTTCTCGTTCTAAAAGATTTTCACTGTAGAGACGCAGCTCCCGAGTAACAACCTCATAGGCTTTAATCAACGCCTGACAATCTGTGTGTTCCGCCAAAGAGAGTAGATGAACCAGGGTCTTTGTCCTTTCGATATGCCGTAAAAAACGGGTGCCCAAACCGGTACCCAGATGGGCATCACTAACCAGACCCGGGATATCAGCAATTACTATCTGTTGATAATCACCCACCTGCATAATTCCCAGGTTGGGCTGCAGAGTCGTAAAGGGATAGGCCGCAACTTTCGGCCGGGCCGCTGACAGCGTTGAAATCATAGTCGATTTTCCGGCATTCGGAAGTCCAATCAGAGCCACCTGTGCAATCATCTTCAAAATCAGTTTAAGACTTACACTCTCCCCCTCCTCGCCCGGCTGGGCAAAGCGTGGAGTCCGGTTCGTTGATGAAGTAAAATGAGCGTTGCCTTTACCGCCGCGGCCGCCTTTGGCAACTACCAGAGTAGCCCCGTCAGTTAGAATTTCGCCGCCCATAAAGGATTCACCAGGTTCTCCCTCCGGCGGCAAAAACCAGACTTCAGTTCCCAGCGGCACCGGGATCAGGACATCTTCAGAGGATGCACCGGTACGGTTTTTACCGGACCCGTTACCACCTTTTTGCGCCCGGTAAATGCGCTGATAACGCAAATCGAGCAGGGTTCCCTTCTGCGCGTCACCAACCAAAATAACTTCACCGCCACGGCCGCCGTCACCGCCGTCCGGTCCGCCTTTGGGAATAAATTTCTCGCGCCGGAAGCTGACGCAGCCATTACCGCCGTTGCCGGCCTCAATATCTATTTTTACTTCATCAATAAATCGCATAAAATCTCATCTAATGCGGGAACAGATCCCGCACCCAAAATGGGCTTTATCTGCCCGCAAATAAGTGACCTTATCAGAACATTTTCTGATTTTTTTCTTGTTTTTTTGTACAGAAAATAACCTGTAAGGCACTAAAAATGAAAAAAGCCCTTTATAAAAAGGGCTTTTTTGTAAGGTCAGGCAAAGACCTCTTATATATTACTGTCGGATCGGTAAATCAGTTACGCAAATTGCTTAAACCGCTACCGGCAGAATGCTGACTTTTTTTCTAAGTTTACCAAAACGCTCGAATTTAACAATTCCGGTCGCCTTAGCAAAAAGAGTATCATCTTTACCCTTGCCAACGTTGTTTCCGGGATGAATTTTGGTACCGCGCTGACGCACCAGTATATTACCAGCAAGCACAGTTTCACCACTATAATGTTTGACGCCGAGGCGTTTACTTATACTATCACGACCGTTACTGGTACTACCGCCACCTTTCTTATGAGACATCTCTTCTCTCCTTAACTATTAACCGCTGATTTCGGTAATCTTCAACTGAGTCAGTTCCTGACGATGACCCTGACGTTTACGATAACCCTTACGCCGTTTTGACTTAAAAACCAAAATCTTGACACCACGCTTCTGAGCCATGATCTCACCCTTTACCAGAGCACCCTCAACCAGAGGGCTACCGACCTTGACCTCATCATCGTCAACAAGACTTAAGACTTCAGGAAATTCAATAATATCACCGGCTTCACCAGCAATCCTTTCAACATCAACCAAATCTCCAGAGGCTACTTTATACTGTTTACCTCCGGTACGCAAAACGGCATACATTACCCGTCACTCCTCTCATAAAAAAAACAGAAAATTCACTCTAAAAACGCTTCCGTAAACGGCCCTGAACAGATCCATCCTATCGCAGACCCGGGAAACGAACGCGCTTTATAATCAAAATGTCCGAGCTTGTCAAGATCTATTCGAAACGTGCCAAAGCTTTTTTGGCCAATTTGGCACTCTTCCCGACCGGATA
>JAOZKP010000051.1:0-3012 GCA_029935295.1 bacterium
TGAACGAGTGGTAAAAAAATCTTCTATGTTTACGTTGAGGAGTTACGTTTTGGTTTGAACATCAGACACGGTTTACCGGATGAGCTGGAGACCACCTGGGCCGGGTTCTCCCGTGACTTGAAGGAGTAGGCGCGGCAGCCGTGCGGTTTTTTTGGGTCGTAGGTTGTGTAGTAGTGGCGGCACTGACGGCAGGCGGGATGATTCGGCATGGTGTAAATTAGTGCCTTACAGGTTATTTTTTGTACAAAAAAACAAGAAAAAATAAGAAAATGTTCTGATAAGGTCACTTATTAGCGGGCGGATAAAGCCCATTTTGGTTGTGGGATCTGTTCCCGCATTAGAGCATTGTTTTGACGTTATATTCCCGGCGCAGATCCTGGCTTAACTTTTTTACCGCCTCTTCCAGTTTTTCATTATAAAGCGTCTCTTTGATGCTCTCCTCCGCCGTCGGCGTCAAAGAGTTCTCTTCATTGGCACCGGTTCGGTTGCTGACCATGATCATGTGGTAGCCGAGTGAACTTTTAATGACATCACTGGCTTCACCTAAGGACAGTTTGTAGGCCTCTTCTTCAATCTCATCGAGTAAATTACCTCTTTTGAATGTCCCAAGACGGCCCCCTTTAGCGGCGGCCGGGCCTTCTGAGTATTCACTTGCCAGGGCATAGAAATTCTCTTCGTTTTTTAAATTCTTGCGGATCTTTTTCCAGATCTCATTCTTGGTGCCGTCGACAGCGTTAGCTGAGTTATTGGGGATAAAGATCTGTGCCAGAGTAACGCTCTCTTCTGTACTGCAGAGGTCATGGGCTTTGGCGTAGTCAATTACCTCTTGGTGGGTGATAATGATGTTGGCCTTTACAACCTTGGAAACAAACCTTGCCCGGAGCAGGTCGCTGGCGATCTTATTGCGATAGGATGTGAAGCTCAGCCCCTGATTAGCCAGAGCTTTTTCCAGCATTTCCTGGGTCATATGATTCTGTTGTAAAACTCTTTCAATCGTAGCGTCAACATTTTCATCGCTGACAGTTATTCCTAAAGATTTGGCTTTGACTGTAATCAGCAGGTTGTCGACAAGTTCGTCAAGTTTTTTCCTTTTAATTGTATTCTGCTCAGCTCGAGAGAGTGCATTAAAATCGTCCAGCTGCTGTTCCACCGAGATTGCCTGGAGCAGGTTTAATGAGGTGACGATCTGATTACCGACAGTGGCGACAATGCGGTTGGTAATCCGGGCGGTGCCGGGCTCAGGGATAAGGCTCAAACTGACAACTGCCAGTAGCAGGGTTAAAATTTTCTTCATGTTGTTTCTCTTAACTATAGTAAGCGGTCAGGTGTTGATGGTAAATTTTGATTGTATGTTGTTCCCGGCTTTGTTTCAGCCAGCGGTGATAGTTTTTTTGTAGTCTTGCAGCGAAGATTGTATCTTTAATGCTGTTTTCAACCTCCGGAAAGGGCACTATCCCGGCCGGTAGCTTTTTATTAATCCGGATCAGATGGTAGCCGTAAGGGGTTGCCACCGGCTGGCTGATCTGGCTGATTTTTAAGCCGGGCAGAACTGCATCCACCTCAACCGGCATCTCAGCTCCGGTTATCAGACGTTTGTGGATGTTGTCTGTTGGCTGGATACCGGTGATCTGCCGGGCGGCATCAGCCATAGTTAACTCACCTTTTTCGAGTCTCTCTTTCAATTTCCAGGCTTGGTCTTCCGAGCTTAACACCAGATGCTCAATTTGATATCGTGGTTTCGTCAAAAACTCATTTTGATGTTGTTCATAGAAGTTATAGGCTTCCTGGTAAGAGGGGAAAGCAACATTTTTTCCAAGCCTGTTTAAGACTCGGCGCAGAGCCTCTTCCCGTTTTGCCGGGCTTAATTTGTCATCGTCGGTCAAAATCTTTTGCCGCCGGGCTTCAAGGAGCAGGAGTCGCTCATTGATAAGCTGGCTGAGAGTGGCTTCGGCGGTGGCAAGTTTGGTTTGCTGTTCGGGGGGCGCCGGGTTTTCGGGGTCACTGCGGTCATCATAAGTGTTGATGCGCGAGCGGAGCTGGCTGATGGTAATTTTCTCTCCGTCGATTGCCGCAACAACCTCTTGCGCCGGCGTGCAGCCATACAGCACTGTCATGCCGATCAAGCAGAGTGCAATGATGCCGTGCAAGAGGTATGTGGTTGCAGGGTTGTGCCGGCGCGTCATTATTTTTCAATAACTTCCGGGTACAGGACGACTTTGGTTTTTTTCTTCAGACTGTCAATATATTCCTGAAAAACCTTACTCTTCTGTTCCTGGACAAGTTTATTCTCAATGGTTGTTTTAACTTCCGCCAACGGAGTGCTGCCGGCTTCTTTGGTGTCTGTGACCTGGATGATGTGATAGCCGAATTTAGTTTTTACCGGGGCGCTGGTTTCACCTTTTTTGAGTTTGAAAGCGACATCGGCAAACTCTTTAACCATCCGGTCGCGGGAGAAGAAGCCTAAATCGCCGCCTTTGGCAGAACTCGGGCAGCTGGAGCTCTCTTTTGCCAGCGCGGCAAAGTCAGCCCCTTTTTTCAGCTTAGCTTCAATCTCTTTAGCCGTAGCTTCATCTTTTACCAGGATGTGACGGGCGCGGACCTGTTTTGCCTGTTTGAATTCATCGGTATGAGTTTGATAGTACTGTTCAACATCTTTTTCGCTCGGGGCTTTAGTACGGCTCTCAATCTCACGCTGGAGCAGGGTCGCGAGAACAATTTTACGGGTTGCGTCTTCAATCTGGTTTTTGACTGCAGGTTCCTTGTCAATTCCCTGTTTAACGCCCATCTGGTAGAGGAGATAGGAGGTGGCGAGCTGGTCTAAGAACTCTTTCTGCATTCGCTTGTCAGTTGCCATCTGTTTTAAATTGGGCGGCAGCTTTTTGATCTCAGCCTGAAACTCACTTAGGGTAATTTTTTCAGAGCCGATTTCAGCGACCACCGGGTCATCAGCGGCCGTGACCGGCAGAACCGCACAGGTACCGACTAAAGTGATAAGAGCAATACAGAGTAACA
>JAOZKP010000051.1:3112-13379 GCA_029935295.1 bacterium
AAAAGTGCCGCTCCACCTATCATTTCAGTAGATTTTTTGCAACAGCTTTTCACACCATGAATAGAGTTCATCAGGTTCTATGGCGACTTCAACGTTGAGCCACTGTTCCTGAGTCAGCCTGTAAATTTGCGGTTTATGTTGTAGGAGAGTCATTACCGCTTCGGTTATCGGCGGATGTTCGGGGTCCAGGTTGAAACTGACTTTTCTGCGGCTCAACTCAAGTGCGCGAACGTGGAAGCGTTTGAGCAACAGTTTTAAGCTTCTCAGACGAAGCAGGTTTAAGACCTCCTCCGGTGGCAGGCCGCAGCGGTCAGTGAGTTCATCTTCAAGCCGGGCGAGTTCGGGATCATCTTCAGCGGCGGCAATCTTTTTGTAGAATTGGAGCCTGAGCGTCAAGTCGGGCAGGTAGGCCGGTGGAATATGGGCGGAGAGTTTGACTTTTATTTCCGGCTCCTGGGCTTTTATTTTCAGATCAATGCCCCGGGCTTCATTGATCGCCTCATTCAGCATCTCCTGATAAAGCTCGTAACCGACGGCCGAAATCTGGCCGGACTGTTTTTGGCCGAGAATATTCCCGGCTCCGCGAATCTCTAAGTCCTGCATGGCGATGCGAAAGCCGGCCCCCAATGTATTGGCTTCAGCGAGGGCATTAAGTCGTTTTTTTGCATCCGGTGATAATCGTTCAAGTTCAGGGACGAGCAGGTATGCGTAGGCTTTACGCTGTGACCGGCCGATGCGGCCGCGCATCTGATAGAGCTGGGCTAAGCCAAAATTCTGCGCATTTTCAACGATCATAGTGTTGGCGTTGGGGATATCCAGGCCGGATTCGATAATGGTGGTACAGAGCAGAAGATCGTATTTGTGTTCATCAAAGCCGAGCATGACCTCTTCTAATTCATGCTCGCGCATCTGGCCGTGGCCGATGCAGATTTTAAGGTTCGGGAGCAGAGCCTGTAGCCGGGCGGCCCGGGCTTCAATCGTGGCAACGCTGTTGTGGACAAAAAATATCTGGCCGCCGCGGCCAATTTCTTTGGCAATCGCCTCTTTGATGATCAGATCGTCGTAATCGGCAACAAATGTCCGGATTGCCAACCGGTCACGGGGGGCGGTAGTGATTGCACTTAATGAGCGCATCCCGGAAAGTGAAAACTGCAGGGTGCGTGGAATCGGGGTTGCACTCATTGAGAGAACATCGAGTTTGCGCTTGAAATTTTTCAGTTTTTCTTTGTGGCGAACGCCGAATTTATGCTCTTCATCGAGAATTAAAAGACCTAAGTTTTTAAATGAAATATCTTTCTGGAGCAGGCGATGGGTACCGATAACCACATCGATTTCACCGTTGCGCAGGCCGGCGGTGGTTTCTTTCTGCTGCGCCGGGGTGCGGAAACGGCTTAAAACGGCAATCTTGACCGGGTAGTCAGCAAACCTTTCACAAAATGTAAGAAAATGCTGCTGCGCCAGAATTGTGGTCGGCACCATCACTGCCGCCTGCCGACCCGACAAAACTGTCAGAAAAACCGCCCGCATCGCAACCTCGGTTTTGCCGAAGCCGACATCGCCGCTGACCAAGCGGTCCATCGGTTTGGCGGCACTGAGATCATTGATAACTTCAGTGATTGCCCGGCGCTGATCAGGGGTTTCCTCGTAGGCAAAAGCCGCTTCAAACTCACGAAAAAAGTGATCCGGCTCAATGCAGGCCTGGCTTTTTATGACTTCACGTTCGGCATAGAGATCTAAAAGTTCAATCAGAAGATCATCGATGGCTTTGCGGGTCTTCTCTTTGGCGGCAGCCCATTGGGGGCCGCCGAGACGGCTTAAGAGTGACGTTTTGTCGCCGCTGCCGTGATATTTATGGAGCTGGTCAAAAGAGTCGACCGGGACATAGAGCAGATCTTCGGATTGATATTCTAAAATTAGATACTCATTGACAATCCCTTCAATTGTAATTGTTTTCAGGCCTTTATAACGGCCGATTCCGTGTTCAATATGGGTGATCGGATCGTTGAGTTTGATCTCGGCAAAGTCGTCAAAAAAACTCTCCTGACTTTTCTGGCGGCTGCTGGCGGGTGCCCGGGATTTGGGTTTGCTGCCGAAAAGTTCACTGTCACTTAAAAAAAGTCTTTTTTCGCCTGGCAGGATGGTTCCCTGACTTAAACGGTTAGTGGAAAGGGAGATTGCGTTAGGGCTGGCATCCGCCGACTTTACGGCCCAGTGCACCGGCAGGCCGTAATCGGTGAGCAGATTTTTCAGGCGTTCACAGGTGGTCTGGTTGCGGCCCGCCAGGAAAATCCGGTAGCCTTGATTGAGATGTTCTTTGAGGAGCGTGGTTGCAATCTGTAACGGTCCTTCACTGTCGCTTTGCGCCGCCTGTTTGATGCTGTCTCGGATAAAAAGATTGTCACGGGTTTTGAAAGTCAGGCGCGGTGAGCCGGTTTGCGGTTCCGGGGTTTCTGTTTCCGGATGAAATGGCGAGGGATCGATAAAAAGAGCTCCCCGCCCGTTGGGGCCGCACAGTGCTTTTTCCGGAGGCAGCAGATAAGCTGCCGGTGGGAACGCCAGTTTTTTTTCTGCCAGGGAGCGTTCGTAACCTTCTGTAAGTTGCTGGTTGATATCTTCAAGCTGCTCTTTTAAGGCGAAGGTATCAATAAAGACTGCAGCACTTCGGGTGGGGAAGAAATCTGCCAGTGAGTGCCAATTATCAGTGAAGGCCGGGAGCAGGCTTTCAAAACCGGGCCGGTTTGGACTTGATTCCAACTCCTCTAATGCCGGTGCCAGAGCAATTTCTGAATCGTTGAGTTCGACAAAGCAATCGCGAATCCGTTTTTTTGCCGGGTCGAGATTGCCGGGTGGCAGAACTTCACGGGCCGGGCCGATTTCGATAGAATCCAGTTCATCTTTGCGGCTGAGTTGGGTCAAGGGTTCGAAGGCGCGGATTGATTCAATTTCATCGCCGAAAAAATCGAGGCGCCGTGGTTCTTCATGGAGCGGCGAAAAAATATCAATTACACCGCCGCGGACACTGTAATCTCCGGGTTCATCAACCACCGGGACCCGGACGTAACCGGCTTTGTCAAGTTTCAGAAAAAGTTTTTCCCGGTCGATGGTCTGGCTCCACTCAAGCCGGAAAAAGCGGTTGAAAAAATGGTCGGGATTCGGTAGGCGGTCGCAATAGGCGGCAATCGTGGTGAAACAGAGAAAGTTGTCAAGGTTTTTGAGCTTGGCCAGGGTGGCGATTCTCTCTCTCTCGATCCGGCCGCTGCGCAGGGTCTGACGATAAGCTAAGCGCGGCAGCGGCGGCAGGGTTAAAAGCTCGATTGTGGCTGCGGTCGGGTGTAAGATTTTGTGATAGGCGGCAACGTCACGGCAGAGATCCTGGCTTTTCTGGAAATCATCACAGATAATAATGAACGCTCCCTGATTACGCTCGCCTAGACTGGAGAGCAGCAGGGCCGGTGCTGAACCCTGTAGGCCGGTTGCGTGGGTTTCTCCGGAGTTTTCCAGGCTGTTTAAGATAGACTCTATTTCAGAGGCAAAGGGGGGCGTTGTCATAGGGGTAAGACTTCCCGCAGAAGTTACTTTGTTTTCAAGAATGTTTGCAGAGCGTTTTCAACTTCGGTAGTGTCGACCAAGGTGTTCCAGCAGGGGCCTTCCGGGCGCTGGTTGAGGATGCCGTAGACCGGCAGGGGAAAAGTGTCGTGAATGCCGCTGGTGAGATCGCGTTCGCAGGCGACTGCAATAATCATTTTCGGTTTGTGATCGCGGACGATTTTTCGCGCCAGAGTGCCGCCGGTAGCAACCGCGATGCGGATATTGTAACTCTCAGCCAGGGTGATCAGATTGTCAATATTGCATTTACCGCAGCGTTTACAGTTATAAATGTTGGTGGTGATCCGGCGTTGACAATCGGCCATCTGCAGACAGTGCGGGAGAAGCAGGAGCATTCGTTCCGGTGGGGTTTTGTGGCGGTTGCCGGAGATTAAAAGACGGTTATTGGTTTCAATAAAGGAGTTACGGACCCGCTCTTTGGCGATGCCTAAGCGGGGCCCGAGAATCTCCATCAGCGGCAGGAAAAGCTTGATTCCCAGGCCGCGGATTTTGTGGGTGAAGGGGAGCTCTTTTTCAAAAATTATTGAGAGGATCAGAGCCGAAATAATGCCACTTGAAAAAATAAAAGCGATTCCGGCAATAATCTGCGCCGCTATAGTCAGGCCGGGATGCAGGTGATTCAGGCCGATGGTCGCTATCCAGCCGCCGACAAAAATGAGTACCATGATCAAAGCAAAAGTCAGCCCTAAAAGGCCGATAAAAATCCGCTTTCTGGAGGCTTGAGGGTTTTTGTTTCGATCTGAAATATTCATATAAAAATTGATTAGTACCTTACAGGTTATTTTCTGGTTTGAAAAACAAGAAAATATTCTGATAAGAGTACTTATTTGCGGGCCGAAAGACCCGTTTGGGTTGTGGGGTTTGTTCCCGCATTAGTACCTTACAGGTTATTTGCGAACAACGTCCGCATTATCTGTTTTTGAAAGTATCGTCAGGGTGAATTTTGTGGCCGCACAGAAACTCGGCGGCCGTACGTGCCGGTTTTCCGGCCATTTGCAGTTTGTCGATACTCAGTGTGCCCGCCTGGCCGCAGCCGGCCAGTAGGCGGTTGTTTTCAGTCCGGATGGCCCCGGGCGGCAGCAGGTAAGTTCCGGATGCCGGGCTGGTTTCAATAATCTTAACCCTTTTGCCATGCAGAAAAGTGTAAGTTCCGGGCCAGGGATTCAAGCCCCTGATGCGGTTAAAAAGATCCGGGGTCGGGGTCTGCCAGTCGATCAGACCGTCCTCTTTTTTAAGTTTAGGGGCTTTTGATGCCAGACGTTCATCCTGGGGTTTAGATTCCAGGGTTTTATCTTCCAACTCGGAAATTGTGCGCCAGATAAGCGGTGCGCCTAAGAGACCGAGGCGGGATGCCAGTTGCGGCAGGGTTTCATGATCAAGAATAAACGTCGGTTCCTGGAGCAGAATGTTGCCGCAGTCAATCTCTTCACCGATCAGCTGAGTGGTGACGCCGGTAATCGGTTCACCGTTAATTATAGCCCAAGGCATCGGCGCCGGCCCCCGGTAGGCAGGCAGGAGTGAGGGGTGCAGGTTGATGGCGGCAGCTTTCGGCAGGGCAATCGTTTCCGGGCTTAATTTTATGCCGTAATCGATTAAAACCAGATAGTCCGGAGCGAAATCTTTTATCAGCTGCCGGCCTTCCGGGCTGTTGATTGATTTCGGGGTTGCGGTTTCTATGCCGAGCTTGATGGCTGCGGTTTTTGCCGGAGTCGGAGCAAGTTTACGGCCCCGACCTTTATGACGATCCGGTTGTGAGAGCAGTTTAAGTTCAATTTCGGGGCGGTGGCCGGCGAGAAGTTCCATCGTGGGGATCGCAAATTCACCGGAAGCTAAAAGGATGATTCTCATGCGAGGGTTCCTTTTTTTAGTTTTCGTTCAAAAATGTTGCGTTTTAAGCGGCTGATACGGTCGATGAAAAGTTTGCCGTGGAGATGGTCGATCTCATGCTGAATGACAATTGCGGGAAAATCTTCGAGGGTCAGTTCGATCTCCTCTTCGTCGAGGGTGATCGCTTTAACGACAATTTTTTGATGGCGGGGGACTTCGGCCGAGTAGTCCGGCACACTTAAGCAACCTTCCACGATTGAGGCCTCACCGCTGGCGGAGATAATTTCCGGATTGATTAGGATCATTGGTGCCGGCGGGGTCTCGTTAGTGGCGGGATCAGCAACAATCAGTGCGATTGACTGTCCGACCTGAGGGGCGGCCAGGCCGACACCGGGGGCTTTGTACATCGTCTCCAGCATATCATCGGCCAGTTGTCTGATTGTATCATCAATCCGGTCGATTCTGGCTGCCAGCTGCTTTAGAACCGGGGCCGGATAAACATCAATATCTAAAATACTCATTTAATTCTAAATTGATATAATTTGTTTTAATTTTAAATCCGTAAAAAGGGCATAATTATAGTCAATCAGAGGGAAACATGTCAACCTCTAAGTTGAATCTCCAGCATTAGAAATTTTTATAATAAGCGTAAATTCTGATACTGGACAAATTTAGTTAGACGTGCTACCTCTGCTATTAACATATGATTTTGAAAAGACGTCTCTGAAAAATCATATTTCTGTTCTATTTTAACTTTAATTCTGGTTTAGGAAAAAGAACTGATGTCTCTGGTTACAGTTGGTATTGCCGACCTTAAGGTCAGTAAAGATCCTGAAGATACTCTGGTGACCTACTCCTTAGGTTCGTGTATCGGGCTGGCGGTCTATGATCCTGTGGTTAAAGTCGGGGGGCTGCTCCACTATATGCTGCCGGATTCATCCATAAATAAAGAGAAGGCTACGACCCATCCGGCTATGTTTGCAAATAAGGGAATTCCCCTTCTGTTTAAGCAGTGCTACAGTATGGGGGCGGATAAGAAGCGTCTGATTATCAAGGTTGCCGGGGCGAGTCAGATTATGGATAATGCCGGAGCTTTTAATATAGGCAAACGGAATTATGCGATTTTGCGAAAAATGTTCTGGAAAAATAACGTCCAGATTGCCGGTGAGGATATCGGCGGCAACTCTAACCGGACAATGTATATGGAGATCGGTGACGGCAAAATAAATCTTAAAATTTCCAAAAAAGGGATAATTCAATTATGAGCTTGATGGAAGAGATTATTGTTGCAGTTGATGATATGCCGCCCTTTCCTCAGGTTGTACAGCGGGCGATGCAGGCGTTGGCAGATCCTGAGTATGAGGTTGTCGGACTGGTCGATATTCTTAAAGTTGATCAGGCGATTACCGCAAACATTCTAAAACTCTGCAACTCAGCTTATTTCGGTCTGCCGCGTAAAGTTTCATCTTTGAAGGAGGCGGTGGTCTATCTTGGAGCTAATCAGCTTCGGCAGCTGCTGCTTTCCGGGGCTGCGAGTAAAATTTTTGAAAAACCGAATGTCGGCTATGCCGTTTTTGCCGATGAACTCTGGCGTCATGCTCTGGCAACAGCGGTAATGGCCCAGGTATTACGCAAATTCAGGCGGCTTAAGATAGATGAGAACACCCTCTTTACGGCGGCCCTGCTGCATGATGTGGGTAAAGTTGTTTTAAGTAATTTTGTTGCCGATAAATATCTTACCATTGAAAAAATGGTTGAGAGTGGTGAGAACTCTTTTCAGGAGGCTGAGCGGGAGGTTTTAGGGTTTGACCACGCTGATATCGGGGGTAAAATTGCTGAGAAATGGGAATTTCCGGAGTCTATAATTACCGCGATTGCATTTCACCATGAGCCGGCGCGGGCGGCCAAGGAGTTTCGTATTTTAACCGAACTGGTGGCCCTCTCCAATAATTTGGCGGTGATGGTTGGCTATGGTACCGGCGTCGACGGCCTTGCCTGCCGTGGTCATGGACTGTTATTGGAAAAATTGAAAATTGCAGATCGGGATATGGAGGAGCTGGTACTTCTTTTCCAATTGGAGATGGCTAAAACCTGTGAGGTCGCCGGGGTCAACGAAGACTGATGGAGTTGTAAATTGTGGCAAATAAAAAAAGGGGCTTTTGAGCCCCTTTTTTTATGATCTAATCGTTTTCGAACGAAAAAATACCTCGAGATAGGGCAGGTTTACGCGGGGGGCGGAGAGGATCACATGTGAGCCCGGCAGCGGGTTGTCGGAGAGGTTCTGTTCAAATTCGAGCGCAAGTTCCGGAATAATCAACAGTGACTTGCGGCCCCACTCGGCAATTACCACGGCTTCTCCCTGCCAGTCGGGGTGCTGTTGCAGGAAGACTAAGGTCCAGTGCCGGTTGGAGAGACGTTCCGCTTGGCGGATACGGTTGCTGGTGGCATTGACGGCCCCGATTCGTTGAGTTATCTCGTTTTCGTTAAGCGGGGTCGCGCCTTTAAGGTGAAGTCGCAGCTGTTGATGGGCAACCAGGTCAAGGTAACGTCTTAACGGGCTGGTCACGCGAATATAAGCGGTCATTCCCAACCCGAAATGGGATTGCGGGGCACAGGTTATGCGGCCGGGGCGCATTGTCCGGCGTTTGGCAAACATTGCCACCAGCGGCGCTAGATCATAGGTCTCAGGCATTTCGTTATTAGGTGCCACCTGGCCCGCATGCGGCATTGGTAAATTATGCTCTTTGGCATAGAGAGCACAGGCGGAACCTGCCATCAGCATTGCTTCGCTGACCATCTCCCGGCTGGTAAGACGGCTTAATGGTGTGATTGTGACCTGATCGTCTATGACTTTGACCTTGGACTCGGGCATGTCAATCTCGACGGCATCGGCCCGCAGCCGGATCTGGCGATGGGCTTTTGTGATCTCGCTGATTTTTTTCAGGTGCTCATTTTTAGATATCAGCTCCTCCGCTTCTTTGTAAGTTAAGCGGGAAACTTTGATGCGGGAGGGAATGACTTCTAACGCCAGGATATTGCTTTTTTCATCAATACTGACTGCAAAAGATAGAGCTTTCGAGGTCTCCTGCAGGCCGATACCCAGTTTTTCGGTGAAAGATTCCGGGAGCATCGTCCGGGTTCCTTCCGGCAGATAGAGGGTCGCCGCCCGGGCTCTGGCACTCATATCAACCGGGCTGTCGATCTCAATCAGACTGGCAACATCAGCAACGTGAACCCAGAGCCTTTCGCCGTCAAAACTGATGGCGTCATCAGGATCATTGCTGCCTTCATCATCAATTGCGAAAGCTGGTAGGCCGGTCAGGTCAAGCCGTTCTGTATCAGCATCTGTCGTAATCTCCGAATCTGTCGCGTTACAATCCGGGGTTTCCAGTGGACTGTTATCCTCTAATTCGAGACGCTGCGGGTAGGGGTTGTATGATTTTTTCCAAAAACCGAGCTCGATAAGTAGAGCATGGGCATTTTCTTTGGTCTGCTGGCGGCCCAAATGCAGCAGCAGCCGGCTCTCGCTACCGCGTTCCAGGGCCAGGTTTTCGATCTCCCCCATGAAATTTCGATCGGCATCGATAAGTGCCTTTTTTTCAACCCGGACTAAGAATTCCTGCCAGCTCTCACGCCGTGCTTTTTTGGCCGCACGCCGGACTTTTTCCTGGGCAAACTCTTCGTCTGAGCGGGCTTTGATAGATTTCGGGGAGCCGTGGAAATGGATTCCGTCAGTAACCAGCTGCCAGGCACTCCAGATTGCCGAAACTGAAGTTTTATTAAAAACCAGCTCGGCAATTTCCTCCAGAGTCGTCTCTTCACCATTTAAAAGAGACCGGGCCTCTTCCAGATCATCTGCGGGAGGGGATAAAACATCAAGTTTGGTGACCGGCCCGGGATGCAGTAGATAGATGTCTTTGGGTCGGACCTTTTTTGTCTGCGATTGTAAAATGAGGTTGATCTCGATTTTATCACCGAGACGGATGAGTTCGGCCGGCTGGCTTTTATAGAGTAGCAGGGCGCCGACGTTCAGATCAGATGAGACCATACAATAAAACTTTCATTAGTGACTTACCTGACGGGCACAAAGCCCAAGTCAGATGTCCGGGTTAGCATAATTTATTTAATTATTTTGCAGAAAGAAGAGCTCTTTGATGACCTGTTCCTGATCGTCGAGGTTGAATTCAAGCAGGCGCCGCAGATGGGTCATACTGTTGGCATCGTAGCTGGTGAACTTAAAACCGTAATGATCACCTTTTAAATGAATCAGGCGGGCACTGAAATTCATTGAGACGCTTGAAGATGGCAGGAAAATTTTTATCAGGGCATCCTCTTTTAAGCTAAGCGGCAGCGTGTCGGCGGACTTAATCAGCGCTCCCCTCATGGAGATATCCAGAAGTTCACTGCCGAACGGATGGCCTTCGATTTCAATTTTGGTGTGGGCCTGAAACTTTACCCGGCTGAAATTGCGATTCTCTTCCATTTCCTCCTCCTTCAAAACAGCTGAAACGATTTCTCTAACAGCCTAGCTCTTCCATGCCCAACTGTCAACCTCAAAATCGAAAATGAATTCCGGATAATGTTTAATCAGAGGTCTTCCCTGTAAGAAGATGTCGGAATTTTTTCCGGCGCCGGCAATTTTTAGTGTTGACAAGAAATAAATATTAGGGTAAAAGGCGCTTCCGATTCGCAACCGGGTGGGTAGCTTTCCCCGAAACTGAATCGTTATATGCGTCCCCATCGTCTAGCCTGGCCCAGGACACCGCCCTTTCACGGCGGCGACAGGGGTTCAAATCCCCTTGGGGACGCCATTAAAATAAAAACCACTTAGGTG
>JAOZKP010000253.1 GCA_029935295.1 bacterium
ACTTGTGCAGAAGAGTGTCCGGAAGATGCAATCAGCGAAGCTGGTGATGTTTATGTAATCGACCAGGATAAATGCGTTGAGTGCGGTTCCTGTGTTGAAGTATGTCCGACTGAAGCAATTGATGAGAAGTAATTTCTCTGATAAAAATTGCTGTTAAGAAGGTAATTACTCAATCTGAAAAGGGCTGTCTTGATGACAGCCCTTTTTTTGTGATCTAGCGCCATCACATTTAAGTTGACTTTTCCTGATAGTAAACGTAAATATCAGCGCAGTTTTTAATAAAAGCACTCCATGAGGGTATCTCCATGTTTGGAATTGGCATTACTGAAATTATCATCATCTTGATAGTGGCTCTTCTGGTTGTTGGACCCAAAAAACTTCCTGAATTAGCCAAAACTCTGGGCCGGGGTATGGCAGAATTCAGAAAGACCGCAGATGATTTCAAAGAGAGTATTTATCAGGATGACAGCAAAGTTGAAGCTGATCTCAAAAAAGCTGAAGAGCAGCGTAAAACGACTAAAATTGCCTATCCTGTAGCTCCGCTTGATCCCGAAAGTGAAAGTACGGTAGAAGTTGCGGGTGAGCATTCAGCCGAAAATCATGATGACAACCGTAAAGAAGAAACCTCATCATGAGTTCGAAGAGCAGTGAAAAATCTACCGGTAAAGATAGTGAGATGCTATTGACTGATCATCTCGAAGAACTGCGCCGCCGCCTGATTATTGTTGTGGTGGCAATTGGGGTAACGACACTTGGTTCTTACTATTTTTCAGAAGAGCTTTTTCGGCTTCTCATGGCGCCGCTTCTGGCGGCTATGCCGGCCGAAGGTGGCCTCATTTTTACCGGATTAACGGAAACTTTTTTTACCTACCTTAAAATTTCCATTCTTGCCGGTTTTTTTATTTCAACACCGGTGGTGATTTTTCAAATATGGAGATTTTCAGCCCCGGGACTCTACGCTGATGAAAAGCGATATGTATTCCCTTTCGTTTTTTTCGCAACAATCTTTTTTGTCGGTGGAGCTCTGTTCGGCTACTTTGTGGTTTTCCCGTTTGGTTTTAAGTTTTTCATGGGCTTTGCCACCGATTTTATCCGGCCGATGCCATCAGTGCGGGAGTATTTCTCGTTTGCGGTGCGGATGTTATTTGCCTTTGGGGTAGTGTTTGAATTGCCAGTAGTGACTGCTTTTCTTGCACTATTTGGTTTGATCCGGGCCGAGACCCTTGTCAATAAACGTAAATTTGCAATTTTAGGTGCATTCGTGATTGCTGCAATTCTGACTCCTCCGGATATTGTCAGTCAATTGATGATGGCCGGACCGATTATAGTTCTTTATGAGGTCAGTATAATCGTTGCCCGCATCTGTGGTCGGAAAAAGAAGGTTGAGGACGAGGACGATTAGCCCTTTGCACAGTGCATAATAGACTAATTTCGCGGGTAATGGTTGTGTCAGGAAGAAGTATAATTAATGAATATTCTCACTCTATATGACGGATTGCCTAAAACTCGGCAACTAATGCAGGTTTTGAAAGATTTAAATGATGGGGCTCTAGCTATAATACCAACCGACACCAATTATGCGGCCGTCTGCTCTTTGGGAAGTAAAAAAGGAATCAGTAAACTTTATAGTTTAAATAGTGGCCGTCATGAAAAAAAAATAACACTTTTTTGTGCTGACTTAAAGAATATAAGCCTTTATGCCAGCGTCAATAATCCGTCTTACCGTTTAATGAAAAGTTTGATTCCCGGGCCCTACACTTTTATTCTGCCTGCTTCTCGGCTGGTGCCAAAAATGGTTTTGACGAAACGTCGTACTGTCGGAATCAGAACCCCGGACCATCCTGCATGTTTAACTATCCCGGCTGAACTTAATACGGCTCTCCTGGCTGTCAGTGTTAAGGAAATCGCAACTCAGAATGAAGATTCAGTGTTATCTTTGGAGGGAACCTTTCAGAATCAGGTAAGTTACCTTTTTGATGCTGGTAATATTGACTCGGAGTCATCAACAATTCTGGATATGACCGGCAACGAGAGTGAAATTATTCGTTTGGGTAAAGGCCGGCTTTAAAAAAGAGAATAAAGCGGTAAATATTGCAAATATGCAATTGAAAGGGTTGACGAAAGTCAAGATGATTTGCTAAGAAGAGCGTACTTGTCTCTTCTGTATAAAATATGTTAAGAAAGTGCCTGCAGCCGATTGGCCTGCCGGGGTCTCTCTTTATTAATGTTTGCTTTAAGGATTTATGAGATTATGAACAGACTGATTAAGGTAGTTGTGGTTCTAGTTATCCTCTTAAGTGGTGCTGCTTTAATTGCGGCAAGTTATTATTTTGCCCCCGTGATTGCCGCTAATCAGAGGGGAGTAGTCATGACCGGTGATGCCGATAAAGGTGACAATCTTACCGTTCTGGCCCCCGGCAAACACTATTGGTTTATTTCCGGTTACAACCCAATTACAAATACTTTAGCCCGGGTTGAGATCAGTGAGCAAGAACTGGATCTCGCAGGAGGAGATGAGGCCGGGGTTGAACTTACAACTAAAGATGGAGATACCGTCTTTGCCGAATTCTCAGCCTGGTATAGAATTATTCCGGCACAGGCTGGGCAATATATGGCAGCATCCGGTGATACTGACATAACTAAAATGGTCAGCAGCATTACCGTTGCAACTTCACAGAGTGAAGGCGCTCTTTATGACGCTGAGATTTTTTATCAGGGAGATAAACGTTTCGAATATGTTGCCGCAGTCAAAGAGAAAGTCAACCAGCAGCTGGCAGCGCGTGGTGTGGAGCTGACAATTTTAGAATGTAGTAAATTTCATTTTTCCAAAGGGCTTTTACAAAAAATAGACGAAATCAAACAGACGCGGGCAATGATAGAGGTAAACAAGGTTAAAGTTCAGGCGGCGGCAGTTGCGGCTCAGGAAACCGAAGAGTTAGCTAAAGGCCGGCGGAAAGCTGCCTTACAGGAAGCTGAAGCCCGGAAAGAGAGCGTTATTATGGCCTCAGAAGCACAAATTGTAGCAGCTAGAAACTGGGTTACTGCTGAGAAGATTAAAGCTGAAGTTCTGTTGGTTCGCAGTAAAGCAAAAGCTGAAGCAATGCAGATTGAGGCCGCGGCCAATGTTTTTAGCGGAGCCGAAGGCGAACGTTTCCTACGTTACCGGATTGCTGACTCCCTGGCTGATGCCTGGGCCCAGCGCAACAGTATAAATCCTGCCGGGGACAACTTGGGATTGGATGGAATTGCCAGCGGCATCAGTAAGCTTACCGTGCCTTTACAGGCCGATCCCGGGGCTGAAAGTAAATAGTAAGTTCAATTTGGGTTGTTAAGTGATAAAAAAAGGAGAGCATTTGCTCTCCTTTTTTTGTTTTATCACAACAATTAATTTTTATTGTACTCGTAAAAAGTCCCGGGATGGCTAAGTAAAAATCGGACTTTTTACGACGCCATCAATCTTTTTTCTCAAGGTCTTTAAGCAGGTCATCCAAACTTTCATCATCATCCATATCCAGCTCTAACTCTATCGTGCCGTCATCTAAAACATTCTTCTGCACTGTTTCAGGTTCAGAAGTTAGGTTTTCTGTCAGGCCGAGGTCAATTTCAGAATCATTCATTGAGAGTTCGAAGGCGATATCATCTTCAAGTTGATCTGCGGGCTTAATTTCAGATTCGGCTGATTCTGGGAAAAGGTCAAGGCCGCTGCCGTCAAGATCGGCAGATTCGTTTTTTATAAGTTCAGATTTAGGTTCAGTATTATCAGAAAAAGCCGGCGACAATTCAAGGTCATCCAGAACAATATTTTCCTGCTGGTCCATTTCAAATTCAGATTCACTTCTGGACTCCATGGTATTCATGCTGCCCAAACCACTTAGTTCCAGTTCGTTTTCAAGATTAAGGTCGGCTTCAGGCGGTGCCACAAGATTATTTTCAGTTGGTGCTGAAAATTCATTGCCGAGCAGTAAGCCGCTTTCAAGCTGCTCATCTTGAGTATCGACGAAAGTAGTTTCAGTTGGGGGGGTATCCAAGCCGCTCTGTTCCTCATTACGATTGCCAATCTCAGCAAAAATGGTGGGTACGCCCACCCTCAAATTGAGTGATTTACGACTGCCATCAAGGATTTCGCCACACTTCTTGCACTCTTGCAGATAGTCAAAACTTGTGTAACTGCATTTAGGACACTTCATACAAATCCTCCTGAAGGAACAGGTAAATAGCCAGCCGGCAAGGCTGGCAGCCCATGATATGGGTATTTTGTTGGTTCAATCCAGTTTTGATTGTCTTTTTCGCAAATATGTAAAAAGTTTAGCTAA
>JAOZKP010000254.1 GCA_029935295.1 bacterium
AAATCTGACCGCCTCAAGGCGGTGGTTTTAACCTTGATCAGAGACTAATAAACCATTGATAATATTTGCCAAAAGTCAATATTATGATATGTAAAGTGCAAGTAAAAAACCAATTTAGACCAAAAGTCTTACACTTATGATTCGCTACAAATGTCCAAATCAGCCAAGTTTGCCCGGTTTTGAGCAATTTTTCGGCATCCCGCTGGATAAAAGCAACCGATGGGCCAAACTTAGTCAGGTTATACCTTGGGATGAGTTTTCCAAAGCTTACAATCAGAATATGAGTTCCAGAAGGGGGGGCACCCTGCCAAAGATGCACGATTAGTTGTTGGGGTGGTTATCATCAAGCATAAGCTCTGCTTGATTGATGAGGAAACCATTGCCCAGATACAGGAAAATCCATATCTGCAATACTTTGTTTGGATATCGACTTTTCAAGCTAATCACATCTTTCGTACCATCGATCTTTGTCGATATCCGGTATCGCATGGGGGCTGAAGTTTTTGAACGATTTAATCAATCCATCATCAATAAGTTGGAAAGAAAAGCCAAACCTAAAGCAGGCAAGACTCCGCCTCAAGAAAAAGCTGACAATTCTCCACAAACCGAGGAGGAGCCCAAAAAAGAAGAACAGTTTTTCGATAATGTAAATGAAACCCCGAATGAACTGCGGCAAACTCATTATTGATACCACCGTTGTCGAATAGGCCTTCCAACAGACTTAGGATAGCTCAACGAGGCCTGGAAGATAAGTGAAAAACTGATCGACACACTGTATCCACAAAGTTGTTTAGTGAAAAATCCCAGCACCTATCGCCGGAAAGCTCGCAAGGTCTACCTGGTACAGGCCAAACAACGTAAACCTAAAACCAATAAATACCGCAACGGAATACGACAGCAACTGCAATGCCTTAAACGCAATCTGAGTTACATCAAAATCCTACTGGGCCTGGTCACTGACGAAAGTATGGCATTAACTTTTTCCCCAAAAATGGCAATATTTGATTATTCAGCATATTTACAGGTAGCAGGAGGAAATGCATCGTAACCGTGCGCAACATTGCGATCATCATATTGTTAGCATCCATCAGCCCTATTCCACCCTGTTGTACGTGGCAAAGCCAGCAAGAAAGTTGAATTTGGATCCAAAAGTAGGTATTAGTCTGACAGGCCACCGCTTGGCATATATCAATTATTTGGATTGGAACTCCTATTTACGAAGGCTATGATCTACCAAGCCAAGTAAAGGAGTACAAAAAACTCCACGGTCATTATCTGGAAGTAGTCATAGGTAAGCAATTGTGCGGCTCCAGAGTAAACCGCAATTATCTGAATCAACGTGACATCAAGTTTGCAGGAAAAGCTTTAGGGTGACCTAAAAAAGTAATTGAAGAAAACCAGCAAAAAACTAAACGGCAAAGTTCAACGGAGAAACACGGAATATCGAGCTAGGATTCCGGATGAAGGTAAATTCAGGCAAGGTGAAAACAGCTACCGGTTAAACTATATTAGTCCTGCACCCAAGCTACCTCGGAAGTCTGGATTCGCGGCATCTTTCTGGTAATGAACCTGCTGGTTCTGTCCAGCAATTTTTTAGCGCCAGTAAAAGCATCGATTTCATACTCATATTCTGTTGTCAAAGAACTGTTTTACACTATCAATCGGCTGGTGAAAGTTTTGATTTCGCCAGCCAAGATATTTGCCTCAGATTGTCGCATCTGAGAGGGCGATTTTTTGAGGGAACTCTATGTAAGTAAATTTTTTGTTTTTGAGGAGATGTCAAAAACTTAGTTCTACGCCGAGCATCATAGTGTAATCGTACAAAGTTCCAAACTCGCTGGATCCGTTGCCAGCATAGATGATCCCACTGGCAAAGAGTTGGGTATGGTCTCCGATATTGTAATCGCTATAGGCCAGCAGAGTTGCAGAGTCATCATCCAGGCCATATGTTCCTCGAAGAAGAATACTCCAAGTGTCCATAATGTCATGATCGTAGTATTGAGCAAAGAGGTAGTTTTTACGCCCCAGACTTTCTCTGTTAGCTTCTGAATCTAGAGATAATAGGTACATGAGGAGTGATTGTTCGCGAGTCCCACCTCCGTTATAGAAGTACTCAAGATGAAAATTTGAACCACCAGTGGTTGTGTATGATATGCCCAGCAACGATTCAACTTCATTACGACTAACACTGCTTTCGACATAAACCAGACTGGCATCGTTTATATTCCAACTGCAAAAACCACCAAGGCGAGTTTCGCCAGCTTCTTGTTTGGCTAGGTTAAGACTGAAGAAACCATTATCTGTCATGTAATCGATCTTGGCGGCATAAGTCTTTTTGAACTCGTAGAATAAGTCTCGTCGACCTTCATCAATATTAGCGATCAGTGAAACTGTCCAATTTTGATTTGGGGCCCAGATAAATTTGGCGTAATCGGCACCATCGACTTCTTGTTTAGGATAATCCCGCCCATTGCCGGTATAAAATGGGTTTGATGGTGACAGCAGAAAAGATGGTCCCCATTGCAGGTCCTCGCGTCCATAAGAGAGATATATTTTGTCAAATAAGGATATTTGGGTTTGCCACTCATAAATGAAAGTTTCATTTTCATTCTCCGAATCTCCTGCGTCAATCCCTTCACGCCAATGTTGCCAGCGTAACTCAAAGCGTGGTTTGCAGGTTATTTCAAGGTGAGGCAAGCTTAATTTGATATCGGGCCGCAGATCATTCTCCAAAGTATAATGGGCTATGTGTAGATGATTATTATGGTTTATGTCTGAATCTGCGGGATTTTGCAATAGGGCAAAATTAAGATTTCGGACCTGTATGTCAAAAGCGTCTTGCAGGCCGGGTGGAATAATCGTATCAATTGTGGCTTTACCTGCAGACACACCTTCTTCAGCCCGTATTTGAGCCGGTGCGTACAAACTTACCGCTAACAGCACTATAGCAGCCAGATAACAAAATATTTTATTTAGGGGTTTATACATGCAATGATTTTTCATGAATTATTTTCCCAGCAAATTTATATTGAAACAATTTGGTGAGTAAGATTGAAGGTGTGGAGGGGAGAAATCCATTACGGTTTTTCCGTCTGACATCAGTTTATCTTGAATGGTCATACGGGAAATAAAGAGGTGCTGATTGGTGGATGTGTCAGTTATATGATTGTCATATTTCATAGTGGCTGATTTAAGTAATTTTTTGCTGTTCGTGTTGTAAAATTCGGTTTTAACACCGACCAGTCGCCGTCGGCTGACCCAGTACTTAACTTTCCGGTAGGTAGCATTTGTGGTTTTTGCTTGGAGATCGAATACGAAACACTCTTCATTGCCAAATAAAGCATGGCCTTGATTCAAAATTTCATAATTTTCCGCATAGTTGGTTGATGCAATATCACCATTTGTTGCCAATCCAAGAAGTTTTTGGCGTTTAGATATGGGGATCGGTTTGCTTAATCCCGGCTTGTAAAACCACATGTTGCTTTTCAGCATGATTAACAGGTGCCCCTTGTGTCGAGCCGGCTTTAAGGTTTCGGCAACTACATCGAAACCTCTGGAACGAACCTGAATTTTACGGGTGCTGGTTTTCCCTCTTTCAGTTGCGGTGATTGTTACTTTCCAGGAGATACCATCTCTATTCCCGCGGGCTTGATCACTTTTTTTGAGGATTTCATAAGGGCTGAGCTCAGCTGTAGATGCAGGATGAGCCAAGCTCGAAAAAAGGGTTAGCACTAGGCTGAGAGTGATGAAATATCTTATAATTCTAATTGTATTTGTCCTTTAGATGTGTCCTAAGGCATCAATGATACACATCTTTGCGGCTCGGCGGGCAGGGATTATGGCTGCACCCACTGCTAACCAGATCATTGAGATTGTAGTAAATATTAGAAAATAAGGAACTAAATGGATTTCAAGAGGAACCTTCATGGGGATGGTTGGTGGAATCCAGGTGGGTTTCAAATAGAGAACCATGGCCCATCCCGAGATTGTCAGTAACAATCCACCCAACGAGCCTAGACTTGCTAGTATAGCACTTTCAGCCGCAAACATTTTTACTACTCCAGAGCGTTTCAGACCCAGAGCCCTCAAAGTTCCAGTTTCCCGGGTACGTTCGACGACAGCCATGCTGACTGTGTTGATAACACTTAAAGCGACAATGATCATGACAATAAGAAAAACAAAGGAAAAAATAACATTGAACATGTTTCTAATTCTAAGATAGGATGGTTGTAGTTGTTCCCAAGTCAAAATTTCAGTTGCCAATCCATGAGATGAAATTTTTTTTTGTAAACGTTTTTGTATGGGTCATGTA
>JAOZKP010000255.1 GCA_029935295.1 bacterium
TAAAGCAAGGTATAAAGTAGCCACTTGTTTTATAACCTTAAAAATAATTCATTTTCAAATTCAGCACATTTGCTGCGAATAAAAAGCAAAACAACCAGAGTATCTCTATGCCTAAATCTCACCAAAAGCTACTAATTGCCCTAAGTTTTATAATCCTGACCCTGATCATCCCCGGATTTTCAGTAGCGGGCAAACCTCCCGGTCAGCCGCCGGCTAAAGTGGTAACCGCCCCTTTAATTGAGCGGCAGATCGCACCGCAAATGCCGCTTACCGGCAGTGTTGTTGCCGAACACGAAAGCCGGGTGGCTGCGGAGACTGAAGGCCGGGTATTAAAAGCCCCGCCGCGAGAGGGAATTTTTGTCAAAAAGGGCTCGATCCTGTGCCAGTTAAATGCCGAGATTCTCCAAGCCAGTCTAAAAATTGCTGAACGCGAAATTGAGACAGCAACCATCCTGCTGGAAAAAGGCAAACTCGATTTTGAACGGGTAAAACCGGTTTTCGCCTCGAAAGCGACCTCAAAACAGGCCTATGACAACCGGCTTTTCAAGCTGAAAGAGTTCAGTGCCAAGCTCGCGGTTACCAAGGTCAAGCGTGACCGTCTCAAACTTGAAATTGAAAAGAAGACCATTCGCGCCCCATTTTCCGGAGTTATTGCTGATCGTCTTTTTGAAATTGGCGAATGGGTCGCAACCGGTGCGACCGTCTGCCGCCTGGTTGACCTTGATCAACTCGCGGCCCGAGTCCAGGTTCCGGCCCGTTACCTGCCCTTTATCGACAAAAACTCAAACCTGACTATCCATATCGGCCCGGACAAAATGACCCTTAAGGGGAAATTCAACCGAATCATTCCGAGCGGCAACCTTAAAACCAGAACTTTCCCGCTCTACCTTGACCTACCCCAAAAAAGCGGCCTGCTGCCGGGCTTTGACCTTGAAGTCATGCTCCCAACCGGCAAACCTGAAATGGCCCTTTTGGCCCCACGCGCCGCAATTGTCAGAAAAGCGGACACCACCTATTTAGTGGCTATCCCCGAAAACAAGGCCGAAATTATCCCGGTCAAAGTTTCAGGCTATGATGCCGACTATGCGGTTATCCTTCCTCTGAAACAGCAGGTAAAAGCGGGGCAACCAGTTGTTATCCGCGGCAATGAACGCCTGCGCCCCGGCCAGACCGTCGCGATAATTCCGGCAGCGGGAGAGAAAAAACCGTGAATTTCATCGAACTCTGCCTGAAACGCCCCGTCACAGTTATGGTCGGCGTAATCATGGTCATCATGTTCGGCATTATCGGCCTAACCTCTCTGCCGGTCCAGTTAACTCCGGATGTATCACTACCGGAACTAACAATCAAAACCACCTGGCCCGGAGCGACCGCCTATGAGATTGAACGTGAGATTGTCGAGCCCCAGGAAGATGTTCTAAAAGGTCTGCGCCACCTGATCAAACTGGAAAGTGAAAGCGTCAACAACATCGGCCGGATCATTCTCACCTTCTCTCTGGATGCTAATCTGGAAGATATAATGCTTAGGACCTCAAACAAACTTAACGAGGTCAGCAACTATCCCGAAAATGTTGAAAAACCAGTAATCACCGCTTCCGGCGCCAACTCCTCACCGGTAATCTGGATAATATTTAAAACCCTGGCTGGCAACAGTCGGGAGATCGATACCTACCGCACCTATTTTGACGAACATATAAGTCAACGCTTAGAGAGAGTTCCGGGAGTAGCTGAACTCTACATTGTCGGCGGCACTGAAGATGAGATCCAGGTAATTACAGACCCCTACGCCCTGGCAGCTAAAGATTTAAGCATCTCACTTTTAAGTAGTCGTCTGCGCGGGGAAAATGTCAACATTTCCGGCGGCGATATCAGCACTGAAAAACGCCGCTATCTGGTTAGAACATTAGGTGAATACCAGAAACCGGCCGATATCAGCAAAGTCATTATAAGCAGTAAAAATGACGAAATTGTTACAGTCGGTGATATTGCTGAAGTTAAGTTCGGCCACAAAAAAGCCAATGCCGCCATCTTTCATAACGGTCAAACGGCGATTGCTATCGGAATCAAAAAGGAAGCCGGTGCCAATGTTTTAGAGATGACCCGCAATGCCCATCAGGTTGTCGATAAAATCAACCGCGACATACTCAAACAAAAGGGCCTCTACCTGGACTGGGTCTATGACCAGACGCCCTACATTGACAGTGCTATCGGCCTGGTCCGGCAGAATATCTGGCTCGGCAGCACCCTGGCAATTATTGTTCTCCTGATTTTCCTACGCAGCCTTTCGGCTACCCTGGTGGTGGCGGCGGCAATCCCGATAAGTGTTATCGGGACTTTCCTTTTTCTGCTTTTAGGACATCGCAACCTTAATATTATCAGTCTCGCCGGGATGTCGTTTGCGGTGGGCATGGTGGTCGATAACGCAATTGTCGTCATGGAGAATATCGACCGACATCGAAAGATGGGAAAACCCCATTTTGCCGCTGCCCGGGATGGCTGCCAGGAGGTCTGGGGCGCGGTTCTCGCCTCAACAATAACCACTCTCGCAGTTTTCCTGCCGATTATCTTTATCAAAGAGGAGGCCGGTCAGCTCTTCAAAGATCTAGCAATCGCCATCTGCGGCTCGATCGCTTTAAGCCTGGTGGTTTCGGTTACTTTTATCCCGACTTTCAGCAATATACTTTTCCGCATGCGTGAGAAAAAAGCGGCGAAAAAAAATCTGACCCAAACCTCAAGTTCACCCCGACCGCCAGATCCTCTGACCAGATTCGGCAGTTTTCTGACCCAAGCTATAACTTCCCTGGTAGTCTGGATTACCGAACGCTGGTTCCGCCGGCTGGCGGTAGTTAGTTTACTCGGCGGCGGCGCTCTGCTGGTTGCCATCCTGCTTTTCCCGAAGATGGAGTACCTGCCGACCGGAAATCGCAACCTGATTGCCGGCATCCTGATTCCACCGCCAGGCTACTCCGATGCTGAAAAAAAGGCCGTCGGTAATGAGGTCGGTCGGCAGCTTAAACCCTATATGGAAAAATCAATTGACGGCGCGGACCAGGTTAAAACCTATTTTTATGTCGGCAGAGGCCAACTTCTTTTTATCGGCGCCAAATCTGTGCACCCGGAAAAAGTGCGGAGTATTATCAAACCCTTAAAAAAGATTATTGCCTCAATTCCGGGAATGTACGGCGTCGCCATGCAATACGGCATATTTTCCAAAGGGCTTGGTAAAGGCAGAACAATTGAAGTGGATATCAACGGCCCCGATTTAGGCCGCTTGACTCAGGCCGGCGGTGCCCTCTTCGGCATGATCCGCAAAGCGATTCCCGGCACCCAGATAAGACCGGTTCCGTCACTCGAACTTACCAGTCCGGAAGTCACCATAACCCCCCGCCGTGACCGTTGCGCCGCCCTCGGCGTTGATGCCAGAGAGCTTGGTTTAATGGTTGATGTTTTTTTGGATGGCCGGAAGATTGATGACTTCAAGGCTCCGGGAAGCAATCAAATTGATTTGACCCTGATGGGGAGAAAAGATCTAGTCGCAACCCCGGATCGGATTATCAACCTGCCGATAGTAACCCGCAACGGTCACACCATCCCCCTCTCATCGCTGGCGGACCTGACTGAGACCTCGGGCCCGACCCAGATAAATCATCTTGAAAGACGCCGCAACATCACCCTCCAGGTCACGCCACCCAGAAGCATACCGATGGAAGCGGCAATGGATACTTTGTCCCAGACGCTGCTGCCGCAGCTTCAGAAAATGGGACTTTCCGGCAACGGGGTCGAAATTTCACTCTCCGGCACCGCCGACAAACTGACCCAGACCCGGATTGCACTACAGAAAAACTTCATCCTCGCACTGATCATTACCTACCTGCTGATGGCAGCTCTATTTGAAAGCTTTTTCTATCCTCTGATAATTATGGTAAGTGTCCCGCCGGCGGCCGCTGGCGGTTTTATCGGACTCGCGTTAGTCAACCGCTTTATCGCACCGCAAAGTTTGGATATACTGACTATGCTCGGCTTTATTATCCTGATCGGCGTCGTCGTTAACAACGCCATCCTGATTGTCCATCAGACCTTAAATTTTAAAGCCTCCGGCATGCCGGCAAAAGCCGCTTTACGATCCTCGGTTGAAAGCCGGATCCGACCGATCTTCATGAGTTCTTTGACCAGTGTCTTAGGGATGCTGCCACTGGTTCTCTTTTCCGGTGCTGGTTCTGAACTCTACCGCGGCTTAGGCAGCGTTGTTTTGGGCGGCCTTACCTTATCAACTGTTTTTACAATCTTTATGGTTCCGGC
>JAOZKP010000052.1 GCA_029935295.1 bacterium
ACTCCGTCGCCCTTTAATGCACTCTCTATTCCCATTCCAAGGCTCCCTTTTTCCAAACATAGACATAACAGACGAAGAGGACCACCATAAAGAGGACCATCTCGACAAAACCAAAAAACCCTAAGCTCTTATAATGTACAGCCCAAGGGTAGAGAAAAACACATTCGAGATCAAATACGAGAAAGAGCAAAGCAACAACGTAGTATTTGATCGGAGTCTGGACATAAGCCGCACCAATCGTTGTCATACCACATTCGTAGGTCTCTTTTTTGACCCGTGATTTACGATTCGGACCGAGAACACTCGACAGAACCACAGCCACTATGCCGAAACCAAAACCGACGATCATCATCAACAGGACTGGCACATAATCACGCAACATAATTCCTTACCCCACTATCTTAAACAGGTCTGCAATGCACTCAAGATCTATTTTCACTCTGTTTTCGTATTAGCTCACAATAATTACTATGTGAACATTTTTATTAAGCGCGGCTTATATACCGACACCACTTATCTATGTCAAGAAAAAAAACTCCTTATTAAAAAATACAATCTACAATTTTGGGTACTCTTTTAACAACGCTAAAAACATTCTATTTCTTTAATTATAACGCATACTGTGCACGATATTTTTTATTATTTATAACTACTTCTTTTAATTGATATTTTCTTGATTTTATAATTCATATAGTGCTATAGGTGAGTTTGTTGCTCAACTTTGTTCTTAATTTAACAATATATATAGTGTTTCTACTATTACTTACAGGAGCGAAACAATAATGATTGGAAGAATGTGGACTTTACTGGTAGAGTTTATTCGCGATTTTTTTCATGAAGCCGCGCGGGGATCGCGTGAGCACTGGAAAGGGTTACTGGTCTTCGCCGCCGTATCCTTTTGTGTCTTCATACTTCTGATTGTCCTGCTACTCAAGGCAACTGCCAGTTATAAGTTCTGCGGTATGTGTCATAACATGGGCACCTATATCGAATCATGGAAGCAATCTTCCCACAAAGAAGTCAGCTGCCTTGAGTGCCACTTTGAACCCGGTGTCTGGGGTGAACTTAAAGGTAAATGGAAAGCCCAGACACATGTGGTCATGAAAATTACCGGGACAGCGCCGCCGCGGCCGCACACCGAAATCGCCGACTCCAGCTGCCTGCGTGAAGGCTGTCATTCAAACACTGAACTGGTAGCCGGCACTATCAATTTCAAAGGCGTCGAGTTCAGCCACAACACTCATCTTAACAATTTGCGCCGGGGCAAGAAACTCAAATGCGTCAGTTGCCACTCCCAGATTGTTCAGGGTGAACACCTTACCGTCACCGAAACAACCTGTTTCATGTGTCACTTCTACGACAAAGAGAATCATCTGGAGATCTCTGATTGCCAGACCTGTCATACCTCCAACCGAACCAAAATATACGTCGATTCCAACGCGGATATGCCGTTCGTACATAAAGATTATATCGACCGCGGCGTCAATTGTGAGCAGTGCCACTTCGGCATCATTTACGGTGACGGTCACATTATGGACAACGTCTGTGTCCAATGCCACTCGGAACCACACCTCCTTGAAGGCAGTTACAGCAGCGAAAAAATGCATTTCAACCACGTTACCGCGCATAAAGTTGAGTGTTTCCGCTGTCACGCCAATATTGACCACTATATTGCCCGCGAAAAATCCAACAAATATCTGGAAAAACAGAAGATTATCAAAACTGCGGTAATCAACAGCGGCCTCCACTACGATAATAACTGCGCCAAATGTCATACCTTTTCCCAGCATGACAACATTCATAAAATGTATGCCGGTGACGGCGGCACAGAAGTTAAAGAGATGCCAAGCGGCATGTACAGGGCTCATCTTGACTGCGCCAGTTGTCACCTGACCGTCTATGATGTTGACGGGGCAACCAACAAGATCAAGCGCACAGGATTTAATGAACTGATAAAATCCTGTGCTGAATGTCACGGTGCCGGCTATGATGACATGGCCAAACACTGGAAAGAGATTCTCGCAAAAGAGCTAAGCAAAACCAAAAAGAGTTTGGCTGAAGTCCAGCTTGACCAAATTGAAAATTCAGCCCCTGAAGCAACTCACATCTACAAGATTGCCCGAAAGAACTACGATTTCGTCAAAAACAGCTATGGTATCCATAACATTGATTATGCCCTGGCTCTGCTGGCGGACAGCCGTGATCGTTGTGAAAAAGTACTCGCCATAATTGACCCGGCCTACCAGGCCAAGACCATTACTTCACCGACTGGCTGTTCCGAACTCTGTCACAGCTGTGTCGAGTGCATCGAAACCAAACCTGTACCTTTCGGCGATGTCCAGTTTCCGCATGACGTCCACGTTGTTGATGAAGGCCTTGACTGCCTTGATTGCCACAGCTCACGCGATCATCACGGCCAGACAATTCTGAAGAACTGTAAAGACTGTCATCACGGCGAGGGTGTCGGCGCGGTTGAATGTGCCGACTGCCACAGCGCTACTTACAATCTCTTCCACGGCCAGAATGCCTGTGATGAGATCAGCTGTGACATTAAAGGAACTGTTGATCCGATGGCAGCTGATGTCAGCTGCACCGACTGTCATACTGAAGTTGGTGAAGACAAAGCGATGACTGATGCCGCTCTTAAACAGGCCTGTATCGGGTGTCACGATGACAATCCGGCATACGGTACGATGGTAGATGAATGGCGCCAGGAGGTCGAGGCACTCAACATCGAAGGTCTTAAATCGGATCTTGTCCAGATCCAGAAATCAGTACTCATGGCAATCCGCAACGGTGACTACACCTACGGAGCTCAGGATCTGCTTAACAATGCCGAGAAAAACCTGAAACTTCTGGACGGCAACCCAATCCACAATCTTGAATTTGCCAAAGAGCTGACCAAGAAAATCACCGGTCTGCTTGAACAGGCCCGAAAACAGCTACAACGCCACAGCACAATCAAAACCTTAAGTGACAAGGAGTACAAATATTAATATCCTGGTTTTGAGCTAGAGCACATGCGCACTGCAAACTAAAAGGGGGTACGGCATCTTTAATGCCGTACCCCCTTTTTTGTTGATTGCCGTGGCCCCGCAAATGCTTCCGGCAGCATACTTGAAAAACTATTTCATTGATTTAATAAAAAAAAGCCAGTAGTATTTGGGCCGCAAACTTGCAAAGGGGAAAAATCGAAAGCGAAATTACCCCTACTTGCAAGTCAATGAACTCTGACACATGATATCATATCCGAGGACATAATGCCGGAAAGCAAAAAAAACCCGCTGTTAAGCGGGGTCATGGCAGGCTACCTGGTTCTTCTGATCCACCTGATACTGGTTATTTTCCTGGCAACTGCGGTCGTCTTTATTCAGGGCCTTTCCGAATATATAGAGTATATCTTAGGCGGCGGCGTATTACTGATAATCGGCTCCGGCGCATTTTTCTACCGCCTGCTTAAACAGAACGGCAAACAGATTCTGAACACCTTGCGAAACCCATCATTCCTGGGCCAGGATATCGAGGTAAGCCTGCTCGGCGGTCTTGCCTCAATTTCGATAAAGAGCCCGGAGAAAAATGATCAGTTAATACTGGAAAATCCGGCCCGAGAACTTAGGGCCATACCAGAACTGCCGCCAGCGACCTCACCACAAAATGAACTTTTACGCCTGTCAGAACTCTACGACCGTGGACTTATCAGCAAAAACGAGTTCCTGCACCTCAAGGATGACCTTCTAAATCCCGACAAAAACCGGTCTCAAGATCCTGATTCAGAGCCACAGTCACCGAAAAACGGGGCTGACACTGACAAAGTCACTGAAATTACTATTTAGCAGCTTTCGGGGCACCGCAGACATTTTCAAAATAGGTTTCAAGATCAAAATCTGGGCTGCGTTCTTCAATATGACAACGCAGACACATCTTGCCGCCGGTCAAATCCCGATACATTTTAGTCTTACCTTTAGATTCAACATGTTTGCGGCCGGGGCCATGACATGATTCACACTGAACATTAGCAAACTCACCGACATGCTGAATGTCATTAAAACCACCCGGCTGCTTGAAACCTAAGGTATGGCAGGCAATACACTCCTCGTCGAAATGCTTTTCCACCTTAATCAATGATTTATAAGTTTGAGCGTGATCCGTTTTCTGCCAGCGACGATAATGGTCAGGATGACATTTATTACAGGCATCGGCAAACATGTAGTTATCTCCGGCAACTACCCGGGAATTACTGTCACCGCTGGTGATACTCAGAGTTTTATTTGCCTTTACCTGCCGCAGACGACTCAGACGGGTTTCCACTTTTTTCACCATCGGCGCAATTTCTGGATGATCTTTTATTTCCAATTTAAGCGGCAGAAAATGGTTTAAAAGAAATAGATTTTCACCGACCGCTTTGCCTTTATAGCGTACTGCCGGCGACAGGGCCTCAACCCCGGCCGCCCCCAGAAAACTGACGTCCAGACGCCCGACACTTTTGCCGCCCCTCTCGACATGCACAATATAAGTGTCATCAATCAGAATCGGCAAAGATATACGATTGCGTTTGCTGCTGCCGATAATCAGATCAATCCCTAAATCACGTTGACCAATACGGCGACAGTGACGCGTATTGAGAGTCGTGAGAAGAACTATGTAATCCGCGCCCTCAGCTTTCAGACGCAATGCCGTTTCCTCGGCTTTTGCCAGTGCATTCGCAACCTTAATCTTGTTGCCCCCCGGCATCTTCTTAAGCTTCAGTTTGTCATCACATATTCCAAAAATACCGACTTTAACCCCATTTACATGTTTAACAATTGATGGTGTAAAAATCGGCTTATCATGTTTGTCCATAATGTTAGCGGAAAGAAATGTGAATTTCGCTCTTTTCTCCTGTTTTCGCAGGAAATCAACCCCTAAAGCCAAATCATAGGCCCCGACATTCAGAGCATCACACCCCATTTTATTATAGGAATTGATAATTACATCAGCCAGCAATTTGCCGGCAATAACCTTTTCCGGTTTCAAGTTCTCCCGCCGGAACAGAAGATTGCCGCCGTTAAGAACCAAAAATTTAGTCCCGCTCTCTTTAACTTCGTCCAAAAAAGTCGCACGCTTGGCCAGACCGCCACGCGGATTTTTGTTTCAACCACAAGGGGTTATAGCCCCTCTCTCATCTGACGAATAGATAATTGAGAAAGATTTGCCGGAAACTGCAGAGCTGGCCACCGCCGCTAATCCAATCACAAAACAGAACAAAAACAGCGCCACCACAATAAATCTTTTCATTAATCTCTCCTGAAAACGTAGTAAAATATTGACTTTACCGTCAATTATCCATCATAAAGAAAAAATCAAGCTTTGGCTATAAATACATTCAGAACTGAACCATGTCAAGTAATTAACTCTAGTATTAAACTCTTTTTTTTCAATATCTTATGAAAAAAGACATACCTACACCTGAGATAATCAGCAATCTTCTTACTGAAAACTGGCAACTTCGCTGGCAGGCACTTGAAAAATGCTCTCAGCTCCAGTTGAGCGTGCGTGATTACGCCCGGACATCAGAAGAGTATCAGGCCGTCCAGCGCCTGGGGAAACAGCTCGCCCGCACCCTCAACGGGCCCAACGACCACAATCTGCAACTCGTCATGACAGCAGCCTATTTCCTCGGAGGCAACAATTTCATATTACATATATTTCACCAACTGGGCATTGATTACAGCGATGAGTTCTATCCCGGACTCAGCAAGATTGAAAGAGAATTAAGAAACAACACAGGTAAATTCTCTTTTTACGACTATTTTCTAACCTTGATCCGCACCCGAACCGCAGTGGAAAGTACCACGGCAATTGCTGCCACTCTGGCAATCAACCTTTTTCCGGCCGCAAAAGCACTCCAATTGATAATCACCATACCCAGCCCGGCACTGCGTTCTCTAAACCTTGAACTCCTACGTCAAACTCACCCGCAACATAATTTCAATGATTTTATATTTGCCGGCAAATATACTCTCCTGCAAAAATATCCCGAGCTTATACAACTTTTAGTACCGCCATTAAGCCACGAACAAACCCACAACTGCAATGCCGTCACTACTTCCCAACTCCTGCAGACAGAAGAACTGACACCCGCACTTGCAGATGCAATCGGCCGTTTGAAACTGAATGAATGCCTGCCTCTGCTCGAAAAATTTGCGGATAAAAACCTGGCTGTCACTATAATCAAAGCCCAGCTGGGCGACCGGAATAGTTGTGAAATACTTTTAACTGAGAGCAACTCCTGGCGGCGTAAAAAAAGGCTCTCAGCTCTTCCCGGTCTCGCGCATATTGCAACTTCAACTGCAGCAAACGTACTCTGGCAAAGAGCGGCTAAAGGAGATCACAATGAACGCCGTTTAGCATTGACGGCCCTGGCCGGGAATACGCATCCACACTCTTTAGCATTTCTCATCCTTGCTCTGAAAAAGGCCAAAACAAACAGTGAACGCCGCTTCCTGCTAACTATATTAAAGCACCATTCTCAAGCTCATCCGAACATCACAACGGCCAACCTTCTGGGGCAGTGGCATGAACAGGAAGAACTCTATCCCGAACTTCTTGAAACCCTGGCTGTTTTCGGTTACGGTGACCATTGGGAAAAAATCGTCTGCAGTTATAAGCCACCGCTGCAACGACACCAGCAAGATATATCTCTCTTCATGGCACGTTTTGCCGACCATCCAGCAATCAATAAAGCCCTGCCTACATTTTTAGATAATTGCGACTGGAGTTTTTCATTTCAACTGTTGACTGTTTTGCAACAATTTTTCACTGGCAATGACTTTAAACTACTGCTCAGTCTACTCGAAAAGTATGAGACAGGGCGTGAACTTACAATCCAGGAAAAACTAACCCAAAGTGGAGAGATATCCGATTTCCAGGCGGCCTTAAATGATTTTCTTAACACAAACAAAAATATCGCCGACAAGATGATCCGCCGCTTCATCTCCGAGTTAACGGAAGGTTCCCTGCCGCCGGACAGAGAACTGAGAAGCGACTTTACTAAACAGCCTCACGAACTGCAAAAGCTCTGCCTCGGAACCGAAAACAATGCCGCCAACCGGCCGCAAGCCAGCTGGCCGCTACTGCATATATTACGACTCCTGAACAACACTTCACTCGCTGGCGGCAACGCTCTCGCTGCGGTAATAAACCGTACCCGCAAATATAACGGCTATCTCCGCCGCAGATTAACTGACATACTAAGTTCAATCATCGATAACGATCCCAGATTTCAACATAGCGACGGCATAAATGACTTAAAAAGCGCACTGAATTTTATACGGCAACGCCCTCATTACGAGGAATTCAGGACAAAAATCATCCGGCAGATCACGATCATAAGCCGTAATGCCAAAGAGATTAAAATTGATCCCGGTACGCCGCAAAATCGCAGTTTACGAGTCTTTTCAGTCAAGCGCTTAAATTAAGCAGCGACGAACAGCCAAAGCCGGCAATCCGCCAAAATTGATTGACATCATACCCCTCCTGCGGTATAGCGCTCGCGAAGAAAACAACTGTTTCCAACTGTACATTAAGGAGTAAAAAAATGACGCGGACAACCTCTGAAAAACTTTTCAACCGGGCCCAGAAAGTTATACCCGGCGGCGTCAACAGCCCGGTCCGGGCATACGGCTCAGTCAATCTCGATCCACCGTTTATCATCCGCGGACGCGGCAGCAAAGTTTACGATGTCGACGGCAACGAATACATCGATTATGTCGGCTCCTGGGGGCCGATGATTCTCGGCCATGCCCACCCGGCAGTGGTCGAAGCAATCCGCGACCGGGTTGCACGCGGGGCCAGTTTCGGCGCCCCGACTATCCTTGAAATTGAGATGGCTGAAGAAATTTGTGCGGCCCTGCCCAGCATCGAAATGATCCGCATGGTTAATTCCGGCACTGAAGCTACCATGAGTGCTATCCGCCTCGCCCGCGGCTACACCAACCGCAAGAAGATTGTCAAATTTGCCGGGTGTTACCATGGCCATGTGGACTATTTACTGGTTGAAGCCGGATCGGGCGCAACCACACTTGGCGTACCCGACAGTGCTGGCGTACCTGAAGAATTTACCCGCAACACCCTTTCAGCTATTTATAATGATCTGGACTCAATCGACGCGCTGCTCAAAAGTTGTGCGGATGAGATAGCAGCGATCATTGTCGAACCGATTGCCGGCAATATGGGCACGATCCCACCGCAGCCAGGATTTCTACAGGGATTGCGTGAACGCTGCACAAAACATGGCATTGTCCTGATTTTTGATGAAGTCATGACCGGCTTCCGGGTCGCTTTCGGCGGGGCTCAAACCCTCTACAATATCAAACCTGATCTTACCTGCCTTGGGAAAATTGTCGGCGGCGGCATGCCGGTTGGCGCCTTCGGTGGAAAACGGGAGATCATGGAACACCTGGCACCTCTAGGCGCGGTCTATCAAGCTGGAACCCTTTCCGGCAACCCGCTCGCCATGGCGGCCGGAATTGTGACTCTACGAACTCTGAAAAAAGAAAATCCCTACCCGGAACTTGAAAGAAAAGCCGCCTTTTTAGGTGATGGCATAGACACACTCTTTTCTGAGTACGGTATCCCTCACGTCTGCAACCGAGTCGGTTCAATGCTCTGCACCTACTTCACTGCAACTCCAGTTGAGAATTACAGCAACGCCCAAACTTCAGACTGCAAACGTTTCGCTGAATACTTTGCGGCCCTGTTGAATCAGGGCATCTACCTGGCTCCATCGCAATATGAAGCCGGTTTCATCTCGGCAGCTCACAGCCAGGATGACCTTGATAAAACCCTCGAATCTGTCAAAGTCGCTCTCAAATCAATTTGAACTTGACTTCACGCGGCGGCTTATGCTAAGGGGGCGCGACATTTTTCAATTAATGTTCTTTAACAGGAAGCTTGAAAAACATACTGAAACTTCGGACAGGGTTTCAAACTCGGCCGGATCTGTAAGGAGATAGCTTTTACGGTGTCAAAGAAGCTGAATCCAGTGCCCCTGAAACCGGGGAAGATCAAGCCGGAAGAGCCGAAATTCAAGAAGGTTTTCAGTCAGGTAAGCCGTTACAGTACGGTCGGTCTTGAGCTTGGATTTTCTGTTGCCATCGGCGTGTTGGGCGGCTACTATCTTGATCGTTGGCTCAACACCACACCCTGGCTGACAATTTTTTTATTATTGTGCGGAGTCACGGCCGGTTTTAAACGGGTCTATCAGGCGTTAAAAGAACTTGAGAAAGAGCAGGAAGAAGAAGATTCCGGGAATCGGTAGGTTATCTCATAAATGAAAGACAAACGATTACTGCGAATCAATTTTTTTATCCTTATTGTTACGGCAGTGCTGACACTGAGTGCCAAGCTGATCGATATTGAACAGATTGGCGTAGCTGGAGTAATGGTCGGCGGGCTGCTCGCATTTTTCTACTTTTTTTCTTTGAGTATCTTGATCAGCCACGCTTTTGGTGAAGCCAGCGCCGAAGGCATTGAAGTTAAATCAGCCGGCAAACTTGCCCTGAAGCTTCTATTGCTGACACTGGGTCTAGCAATTGTTACTATAGCTGTTATCCTGACACATATGTGTCAACCATTCGGTTTTCTCATTGGTTTTTCGGCCCTATTTGGCAGTATCGCTTTTGAGACAATGACATTTTTAGTTTTCAGCAAACCCCAGGCTGAGTCCGAGCCTGACGACGAATAGCATCAGCCATTTTATAACACAGATATGGCTGAAGTTTAATAATCAGTCACTTTAAGGAAAGATTATGCATCACGCTCCCGCAATTACCTGGGTCGGATTAATCCCCGGCCTGAACACCATCCCAGAACATGTTGCCAACGCCATTCTAATCTCACTGATTATCGTTATTATGGTTTTGCTGGGCACACGCAAGATTCGTAAATGCGACCCCGAGGATTTAATCATTCCCGAGGGTAAATTTACTCTGCAAAATATACTTGAAGCGATGGTTGAGGGTATATTGAAGATAATCAGTGACAGTTTGGGTGGTGATGTTGCCCGAAAATTTTTATGTGTCATTGGTGGCGGAGTTTTCTTTATTCTTTTCTCTAACTTATCCGGCCTGATCCCGGGCTTCAACCCACCGACCGGAAATATTAACACCACAGCCGGTTGTGCTCTAACTGTTTTCTGCATGACCCATGTTTATGGTTGGAAAGAACACGGCCCTAAATATCTGAAACAGTTTGTCGGCCCTTTCCTCTGGCTCGCCCCGTTAATGATTCCGATTGAGATTATTGGTCACTTGGCCCGGCCCATGTCACTCTCTCTTCGTCTTTTCGGAAATATCATGGGCGACCACTTAGTTGCTGCTATTTTCGTAATGCTCTGCCCGATAATTGTTCCGGTGCCAATCGCCTTTTTGGGACTATTTGTCGCAATTGTGCAAACGTTTGTCTTCACTCTACTCTCACTTGCCTATTTCGAGGGAGCAATTTCACACGACCATTAATTGATTTACAAAGCTACAAATTTACCGCTAAAAGATTTTCCTTTTCGACTGACTGTCTGTAGCCGGTCGAAAATAACATACAACCATTAAACCGTAAGGAGGTGACAAAATGAAAAGATTAGTCCAGATCGTTGCCGCGATCGCAACCCTGTGTGTAGCAAGTGCAGCAATGGCTAATGAAGCCGCAGCTGCTACAAAAAATTTTGATGGAACTGGGGTTGCATATGCTGCAGCCATCGCCATCGCAATTGCCGCTTTTGGTGGAGCCATTGGTCAATCCATGGGCATCAAATCAGCACTCGACAGTATTGGCCGTAACCCCAGTGCTGCCAGCAAGATCACAACCCCGATGATTATTGGTCTGGCGATGATCGAATCTCTGGTTATCTATGCTCTGGTTATCGCTCTGATGCTCGTTCTCAAGATTTAGTTTGAAATGTTTGTCTGTTTTTTTAACAGACCCTGACAAGTTTAGTCCAGTATAGTAGGCAGGCACTTGAATTAGTGCCTGCCTTATTTCTATAGCGCTATGTATACAATATCAAGAATACCATTAATGTAATAAATAGCAGATCTTTATGCATTCACATAGTTAAATATACACCGCCACAAATTACAACAATTTATTGTAAGCCATAATTATTCATCTATCTAACAATACAGACTTTCTACTAAGGAGACTGGGAAACAATGAAAACAAAGACTGGAGCATTTCGCCTACCCATTTTACTGTTGCTGATTATATCGTTTATATCAGTTACCGGTATTTGCAGCAATCGCGCTATAGCCAAGCAGACTGACTCGGAAGAGATCTGCCTGGAGTGCATCTCTGTCGGCCAGTGTCTTGAGTGTCACGATGAGATCGATTCCGGCACCTTTGCCAGCTCAGCTCACGGCACCAACGCCTGTACCAGTTGTCACCGGGATATCTGGGATCTTGATAAGCATGCCGATTGCGAAGTCCCGATGCAGCCGGTTAACTGCGGCTTTTGCCACCGGAACGAAGCCCGTCAATATGCACAGTCTGTTCACGTCAACAATGACGTCACCTGTACAGACTGCCATGCTAATATCCATGATTTAGTTTCTCTGAAAGACGATAAGGCCAAATCAGTACAGATGTGCAGTGGCTGTCATGATAACGCCGACTACATGCAGAGCTCTCACGGTAAAGGACTTCTGGCTGGCAATCCGGACTCCCCCTCTTGTGCCGACTGCCACGGGTTGCATGATATAATTGAACTCATGGTTGATGATAAAAGTTCTGAAGGGGCTCTGAAAGCGAGTGAATTCAAAACTTCAAGTTGTAAACCGTGTCATGATAACGAAGAGATGATGGAGCGCAACAAGTTAAGCACCATGTCCTTCGAATCATACCGTGAAGAGTACCACGGCAAGGTTGAACACCTCGGTGGCGCTGTCGCAGTTGCCGGCTGTGCCGATTGTCATACCGCCCACAAACAGCTTCCCGCTAATGATCCAGAGTCATCACTGATCGGGGATGCCCGGGTTGAAACCTGTAGCAAATGTCATGAAAAAGCAAATGCCAACTTCGTTAAATATGCACCCCATGCCACCCATCATGATTCTGAAAACTACCCGCTTCTCTATTGGACTTTCATTGTAATGACTGGCCTCTTATGCGGAGTTTTTGGAATTTTCTGGCTACATACTATATTATGGTTGATTCGCAGCTATATTGAGAAGAACAAACTTCGCCGTCAGGGTATCTTCCATGAAAGTCACAGCCCCAAGGTCTTCTACAAGCGCTTTACATTCATGGAAAAGCTCCTCCATTTTATGATGATGACCAGCTTCTTAGGCCTAGTTCTCACCGGACTGCCCTTGAAATTTGTTGAAGCCCCCTGGGCGATTGGCTTAGCCCAATTTATGGGTGGCCCGCAGATGGCCGGCCTGATTCATCGCTGGTGTGCAGCTCTGACATTCACTTACTTCATCATCACAATTGTCTGGAGCTGCTACTTTCTACTCATTAAACCGACCGGTGAAAATTTCTTCCAGAAACTTTTCGGACCCGACTCCCTCTTCCCCAACTTCAAGGATGGCCGGGATATCGCGGCAATGTGTAAATGGTTTTTCGGGGCCGGTGAAGTTCCAAAATTCGACCGCTGGACCTATTGGGAAAAATTTGACTTCCTCGCTGTCTTCTGGGGTATGTTTGCAATCGGTTTTACCGGATTGATGCTCTGGTTACCCGAATTTTTCTCCCAATTTTTACCGGGCTGGGCTTTTAATGTGGCCATTATTGTCCACTCAGATGAAGCCTTTCTAGCTGCGGTCTTTATCTTCACGGTTCACTTCTTCAACGCCCATATCCGGCCGGAAAAATTCCCCATGGATCAGGTCATCTTCACCGGGGTTGTCTCCAGCCATGAGATGGAAGAAGAACGTCCGGAACAATTTGCCCGCCTCCAGGAAAATGGTAGCCTGGCAAAAATGGAGACTAAATATCCCGGAGTTCTTTCTGAAGCCATCGGTCAGATCATCGGCATCACCGGGGTCGCTATAGGAATGCTCTGCCTGTTCCTGATTATCTGGGGATTTATCAGCTAGAGCACTACCAGGTTTTACTTTAACCTTAAAAAAGGCCCGACCGCAGATTTGTGGCCGGGCCTTTTTATTTCTGACAAAATTTGCCATTCTTAAAGATTTAGTGCTATATTCTGCAATAGATTTTCAATCCTGAAAATTCGGGAGAATTTGAGTGACTAATGCAAAAGCCTATTTTGATGGCCTACAGATTAAGGATGATTGATTATGCAATGTGACCGGTGTGGTGAAACCATTGACCCCTGTGACG
>JAOZKP010000256.1:0-3587 GCA_029935295.1 bacterium
CCGCGTCTGGCAACCTGCCGATTTTCAGGGAAAGTCTTTGGTTTTTCCTGCCTGGATATTTCCGTGGTCACTTTTTCCCCCAGCATGGTGAAGATCAGTTCCAGATCGGTCATATTGTCCCGCAGGTTAGCCTTTGATCTGGCGGGGATATTTTTGTGCTTTTTATACTCGCCGGGTGTCATGCCAAAGGTGGCTCTGGAAATTTCAGCGGTGAGGATGGCGTAGTCTTTTTGCTCTTTGATACCTCTTTGTTTCCATTCATCCGTCAAGTTCTGGCGGATGGCCATGCCGCGCAAGCGTTTGTCAATCCAATCTTTGGGATACCCCTTTTGCTCGTAAAGGGATTTCATTCTCTCTTGGGCAAGTTCCGGGTTTTCTATCTCCTGCACCCGCTGGTAACCGACCTTTGCCAGCCAGCGTTTGAATGGCTCTGCCTTTGGTGATGGAACCGACTGGATAATGCGAAAAATCCCTTCGGTATTAGCGCAATCGGTTTTCCGCATCTTGCCGTCCGGGGCTTTCATTTTCAACTGGTGACAATTTGTCACCACTTCACTTCCTTCATTCCGCAGACGTTGAGCCAGTTTGTTCCAATACTTTCTGGCCTTCAATAAGTCCGTCTGCTCCGTTAATACAGCAACGACATCAATAACCGAAAACCACCATTCCTCCTGATGCCAGTCTCTACGAATTTTCCGGCTTTCAAAAACAACAATTGCCGAGGCTTGATTTTTTAAATCAGACATCATCAATCCTCCAGCACCGTCTTTTCAAGCTCCAGGCTTGAGGCCTCCAGTGCCAAAATATCGGTTTTGATCTCCGCTAGTGACCGCAGGGGCTTGAATTCATAAAAATACTTGGTGAAGTTGATCTCGTAGCCGGTTTTGGTCTTTTTTTCATCAATCCAGGCATCAGGCAGGTGGGGTTTTACTTCCCGGTTGAAATATTCATCAATGGATTGCGGGATCAGCTTGCCGTTCGGGTCGCCCTTGTCTTTTTGCAAAAATGGAATATTTTCATAATCCCGTAGTTGAGTATCGGGCTTGGGGTTTTCTCCTCTTGCAGTAATGATATTGCCATTTTCCGCTTTAAGCGGCTGTTCCACCGTGATGCGCCAATAGCCAAAGAATTTATTAGGCAGAATCTTGACAAATTCATTCTCCTCAAAGTCACCATATAATTTAGTAATATAGCCGATCCCCTTGGTTTCACCGTTTTCCACAATTTTCTTACGTTTGTTGCCTAAAGAGCGGGGCATCTTTTCCCAAAATCGATTAAAATCTAGTTTACCTTCTTTGACAAATTCTTCGTCTTTTACTCCAGTAGCGTTGATCAGTTGAATTTTGTCTCTACGCTGCTCATTTTTATTATTATTAAGAATCCAGATATAGGTTGATATCCCAGTGTTATAAAAAAGTTGATCCGGCAGGGCGATAATGGCTTCCAGCCAATCATTTTCGATAATCCACTGGCGGATATTACTCTCACCATTACCCGCCTGCCCGGTGAACAGTGGTGAGCCGTTAAAGACTATACCAATGCGGCTGCCACCATCTTCTGCCAGTTTCATTTTGGAAATCATGTGCTGCAAAAACAGCAATGACCCGTCATTGATACGTGGCAGTCCCGCACCAAAACGACCGGCAAAACCTAAGTTTTGGTATTCATCTTTGATGGTTTTGGCTGCCTTTTTCCAGTCCACGCCAAAGGGGGGATTGGAGAGCATGTAATCAAATCTTTCTTCCCGCAGGCCATCCACGGTAAAGGTATTGCCAAACTTGATGTTGGCGGGGTTCTGCCCCTTGATGAGCATATCGGATTTACAGATCGCATAGGATTCCGGATTGATCTCTTGCCCGAATACTTCCAGTTTGGCCTGAGCGTTAAAATCTTTCAGGTGCTGTTCACCGATGGAGAGCATTCCGCCGGTGCCACAGGCGGGGTCGTACAAGGTCTTGACAATACCCGCTTGGGTCAAGGCCTGGTTGTCACCATTAAACAATACATTGACCATCAACTTGATCACTTCTCTGGGGGTGAAATGTTCTCCAGCGGTTTCGTTGGATTGCTCCGCAAAACGCCTTATCAAATCCTCAAACACATAGCCCATCTGCATGGTATCCATGTCGGCAAGATCAATCTCGGCGAACTTTTGGACCACTTGAAAGAGAATATCCGCCTTGGGATCGTCCATCCGCTCAATCTGGTCGTCAAAGTTGAAATATTCAATAATCTCACGGGCAGAAGCAGAATAGCCGTTGATATGGTTACGAAGGTTGGCAGCGATATGGTTGGGATCGGCAACCAGTTTGGCAAAATCAAACTGGCTGCGATTATGGAAATTGGCTTTGGCAATTTTATTTAAGGTGAGGTCTTTGGCGCTCTCAGAGAGTTTTTCAACCTTTGGCAGATAATCCAGTACCTTCTGCTTATTCGGTGCCAATACACAATCCAGACGGCGCAATACTGTCATCGGCAGAATAACCTTGCCATAATCTGATTGTTTATAGTCTCCACGCAACAGGTCTGCTACTTCCCATATCAGATTTGCTTTATCTTTAAATTGTGTCATTTATTCTCCATTGCTGACTATGTTTTGCGGCACACAACGACTAAGCTCACCTGCCGCTATGGAGCGCCAGCGGAATAGCGGTCAGGTGGAGCGCCTTGTTCGCATTTTTATTTTAATTCATGAAGATAGTAGATGCGCTCAGTTGATGTCCATTCAAAAGTTCTGTAACTGCCTTTACAACTAACTCTGCACGTTTTTGAATGAATGATTTGAAATCTTTTTCCAATTTGTCTTTCTTTTGTTCATCTGTAAGACCTTCATATCCGCCGTTAGCCAGTTCCTCAACTGGTATCAAGTGAGATTGAAGCCTTTGACGAACAACCTCCTCTGTAGTCCACTTATATCTGTCTTTCATGTATTCAAGAGGATCTTTCCGGCCAATTGATATATTTGTTTTGTCCATGATTAAGGAACAGTTTAAAGCAAGGTAGCTATTGATTTCCGCTTCTTTTAGCAGGGCATCAGGGAATACATGGTGATAATGTCGCTGGTTTATATTGTTTACATCTAAAACTTGCCCTGTCGCAAAATCCAAAGCACCTAACCGACACACTACGGATAGAATTGCCCTACCTCTTATAGTTGCTCTTTTGGGCCATTCTGCATTAAGTAGCTCTTCAATTTCAACAATTGGATGATCCTTGAAAATAGGAATATCATTGATACTAAAAAAAGTACCATCTGTTTTTTGGGATTGCTGTATTACTTTGCAAAGTACAACAAAATCTGCATAAGCATTAGTTGCAGCAGAGTTTTCATAACGGTCTGAGAAAAAAGAATGCCACAGATATTTCTTTAACAAGAGTTCATCTTTGCCTCTCTTATCTCCAGATTCGGGTATATCTGCATAGAGTGCAGCTATGACAGCAAGAACTGCGTTTGTAGGAAGTCTTTGACGGTCATAAATACCCTCATTTTGAAGAAACTCGGCCATCCTTCCAAGCCCTATCTTCATTACATCCCAGTTCTCAACCATCAGTCTTTTGTCCATGTCCCACGCTCCACGTTGATTAGG
>JAOZKP010000256.1:3597-4288 GCA_029935295.1 bacterium
AGCATTCTGCAAAAGTGCGGATGTTGTTAAAATCAAATCAGAGAGTTCTGAGTAGCGAGAAATGGAGGGAAACTCTTCATCTAAAGATTCTTGCAAATCATGCAGAGACTTACCCATGACACTTTCTACTTCAGCAACGATTATGTCATAGGTGGACAAGGGCTTACTGTTCGTATTCATATTGATAAATACATTCAATGCTACGCTTTTATCAGTTTGAGCAGGAAGTGAAAGATACGGAAGATTATAATTTGCTATTACAGAGCGAATATCTTTGATTTTATCGCTAATCTTTTTTTTCTTTTCTAGAAATTGTTCCAGTTGCTCGATATCATCTTTAGGGCGAAGATCATCGGTTGCACTATTTATCCATTCATCTATCTCTTCCTGGATATCCTCTGGTTTTAGCAAGTTGGTAGGGATTAACCCTCTCTTTAAACATTGAGCAGGATCATCGCACCAAAGCGGATACCTGATACCATTATTTTTATAATATCGACCTCGAAAAAATACTGATAGGTCTTCTTTTTTCTCATCGTATTCGTAATCGTCAAATTCTTCGATATAGACAAAATATGTTTCCCACTCATAATTATTATAAAGAGTCCTCCACAATGCTGTAAGTCTTTGTTGACCATCTAAAAGGTGTTCTAAGACCCTATCGCTATCAGTCGGAGCGGTTTCAAGGAAT
>JAOZKP010000257.1 GCA_029935295.1 bacterium
TTTGGTCGTTCAGTATCCACTGCCGGTGATGTCAATAATGATGGTTATGATGACGTCATTGTCGGGGCACCATATTATGATCATGGCGAAGAAGATGAAGGAGCGGCCTTTGTCTATCTGGGCTCGACCACAGGTCTGGCAAATACTTTTAACTGGCAGGCGGAGTCCGACCAGGTAGAGGCCCAATTTGGTCGTTCAGTATCCACTGCCGGTGATGTCAATAATGACGGTTATGACGATGTCATTATCGGAGCACCCAAAATTTATATTGACGAAGCTGATGAAGGAGTGGTCTTCGTCTATCTGGGCTCGACCACAGGTCTGGCGACCGAGCCTTCTTGGTGGGATGAGTTCAACTATGATAATACCGATTTTAGTTGGTCAGTATCCACTGCCGGTGATGTCAACGGTGACGGCTGTGACGATGTCATCGTCGGAGCACCCGGTCATAGTAACGGCCAAAATAAAGAAGGGGCAGCATTTGTCTATTATGGTATCAGAGAAGTCAAGCGCCCGGCGATTGACTTTAATCACGATGACTGTGCCGATATCCTATGGCATAACATTGCCAGCGGGGAAATAGCCTTATATCTTATGGATGAAAACGGCGTCGGCAAGACTGCTAACCTGTTAGCTGAAACCAATATCAATTGGCAGGTTTTTGGGGCCGCTGACTTCAATGGCGACGGTATTGCTGATATCCTTTGGACCAATGATGCCACCGATGAGTTGAAAATCTGGTTCATCGATGCTGGTGGTTTTAGCAGCGAACTTGATGTCGGTTCTGCCGATCTGGCCAGCTATAATCTTTACGGCCCGGCTGATTTTGACGGTGACGGCAAGGCTGATCTTCTCTGGCGCCATAAAACCACCGGCCAGATGTTTATCTGGTACCTGGATGAAAACGGCTATGCTGGCAGCCACTACCTGGGGACGGTCAATGATTTTGACTACCAGCTCTACGGCCCGGCCGACTTCAACGGCGACGGCATTGCCGATATCATCTGGCGCAACAGTGTGACCGGAGTCATGTTTATCTGGTACATGAATGCCACCGGTTTTGATCACAGTGTCTATGCCGGAACCCTGAACGATGCCGACTGGGTTTTCGAAACCTTCGCTGATTTCAACGGCAACGGCAACTGCGATATTTTCCTGCGCAACCATGCTACCGGCCAGATGGTCATCTGGCATCCGGATGATAACGGCCACATTACCTCCCAGTATATCGGCACGATTCCCGATATGAACTGGCAGATTGTCTGCTCCGGTGATTTCAACGGCGACGGCTACGGAGACATCATCTGGCGCAACGTCAATACCGGCGTCCTCTTCCACTGGACTTTCGATGCCTCTGGCTACACCGGCAGTACCTATTTGGGTACGGTGGCCGATGCCGACTGGGAGATCAAAAACAGGTAGCAGAGTAGGTCAACTGACGGCGTCGTAGAAGTGTTTACGGTAAAGAGAATTAACCAAGCCCATTTACCGGCAGAAGCAGCGCCGGTAAATGGGCTTTCTGCGTTTGCGGCCGGAGAAAAATATCACCAAATTACTGTGCGTTATTAGAGAGAAATCTAATCCTTTTTTCATACTTTTGTACGATGGATGTTTCGGTTGCATATGTTCTAAATATACTGTAAAGTTAATCATATTTAATGTGAGTTAATTAATTTTACGACAATTCATACTGCACGTGATATCGTCTGTCCAGCCGTGGAAGATGGATGGTCTGAAAATATTCAGCCAGTCATAGTTTGAAATATTTAAGGGAGAGGTCTGCACATGAAAAAGCTGTCTGTATTTATGTTGGTGGGGTTGATACTTCTTTTCAGTACGACTGTTTTTGCAGCGGAACCTGCTCCGGAAACGGTCGTAGAGCCGGGGGCGGTGGGTGCGGAGATTCAGATTCCCACTCCGGCTAACCTCGACGAGGAGTGTGCGGATGAATATCTCCAGGCCCTGCATGAAAATGCCCGGGCTCAAATCGCGGCCTTAGAGACCGAGATCGAGCAGTTGTCCGACCGCAGTCAGGAGCCGGAACTGCAGAAGGAGATTGAAAATCTCAAGCTGCAGGAGGAGATAACCCGGTTGGAAATTCAGCTTGAGCTGGTTCGAGACAGCGGCAACCAGGAATTAGCCGCAGAGATTGAAAAGGAGATTGCTCATCTTAAGACAATCGATCAGCCGGTGGTCAGTACATTGAACAAGCAGGCACAGCTGCTTGAGCAGGAGGAGGCCGACAATGAGAATTAATCGTATAAAAATCCCTTCACTGTTTCTGTCAGTTTTAGCTCTCATACTTTTTTTAAGTTTAAATAGCCCGGCTACCGCTGCCTCGCAGCCAGACCTTAAGCCTTACACTTTATCTGGCTGGGATTATCCTCTAGTACCTCGTAATACAGATGGGGCAACATTGACTAAATGTGGTGTGACCAGTTCACTGCCTGGTTATTCTTCCAATACCTATTTTAATTCTGTGTATAAAAATATTGGTACGGCTGCAGCTTCGGCCCATTGGCTTAGATTATATATAGATGGAGTCAATATCTTGTCATTTGAGGCATCATCCTTAAAAGTTAATACTTCAATGTATGCTTTAAACCGGCAGTCTGGGACATACATCACAGGTGGTCGTCATACTCTTTATGTTAAGGCTGATGCAGATGGTGATGTAGCAGAATCTGATGAAAGCAATAACTGCTGGGCGAAACAGTTTGTCTGGAGTCCGCAGGAGTTGGTTGATGACACTCCCAAGTTCTTTGCTTCTCCTTCCTACGGTGATGCCTGGGGCTGCGTTACTGATGTAGTACATTACAATAATGACGGTTTTAGCTTTTATGTCTACCATGAGCTTCATGATAAATGGTGGTCGGCAGTTGGTATTCTGCCTCGTAATGCCGCTGCCGATTATGATCTCAGGCTATGGGATATAGGGAATTACACTGGGTCAGAGGGAGGGTTTGGCAGTAATTATATTGAATATAGTTCCTACGGATCCGGGAAATCAGAGTTTGTCATCGTCAACAATAATAACGCTGTTACCGGTACCTATTATGCGGGAGTTATTAATAAAAACAACAGCAGCGGCAATTATCACATTGAAGAGGCGACGTCGACTAAAATCTATACCGGCACCAATGGGCCTTACAATATGGATGACAAGAGTGTTTTAGATATCTATGAAACCAATGATGTTGGTTCTAGTCCTCTTCCGGCCGGTGAATACGGTTTCAGGCTGCATCAGACTTCCGGTACCTGTAACCTGGGCATGAGCCTCTATAATTATTCTACCGTACATGCCAAAAAAAATGAATACATGACCGATGGTTATGCCAATAGTAGCGGTAATGGTGGCGATGAATTTATGCGGCTCACTCTCCCCGATGCGGGTATTTCTGGTTGGTATGGTCTGGTTGTCTGGAAAAATGGTGCCAGAGATTATGAGAAGAGCTCAACTTACAAAATCTCATTCGGTAAATGTGGCACTCCCAGTGCGTTAACCGGGCCTTCACCCGCAAATAATGCGACCGGCGTTTCCATTAATGCGAATCTTGACTGGGCCGACAGCACGCTGACAGAATATTACGAGGTCTGGCTCAAGAGGGGTTGTGATTCTGATTATGTGAAACAGGGGACTACGGAGACTAGTTCCTGGGCCTTGGGGACTCTGCAGCCGGCAACTGAGTATACATGGTATATCCTTGCCCAGAATATTTGTGGAAAATATAGCCATATATATTGGCGTTTCAAAACTGCAGGTCTGCCCCGTCCGGCCGACAGCAACGGCGACGGCACCTCCGATCTTTTCTGGCACGATACCAGCGGCGGAGTCACGGCCGTGTGGCTGATGAATAACACCGGCAAGTGCGGAGCGACCGCGCCCGGGACCGAAGCCGATACCAACTGGCAGGTTTTTGCCCCTGGTGATTTCGACGGCGACGGCAACAGTGACATTTTCTGGACTAATGCGGCCACTAATCAGATGAAAATCTGGTTTCTGGATACGGATGGAGACTTTAATCATGAGGTTAATTTCAGTTCGGCCGACTTGGCCCAATATAATCTCTACGGCCCAGCCGATTTCAATGGTGATGGCAAGGCCGATATTCTCTGGCGTGATAAGACCACCGGCCAGATGTATTTCTGGTATATGGGGGCCGCCGGCCATGTCAGCAGTGGTTATCTGGGCGCTGTAGCTGATTCAACCTACCAGATTTACGGCCCGGCCGATTTCGACGGTGACGGCATTGCCGATATCATCTGGCGCAACAGTGTGACTGGAG
>JAOZKP010000258.1 GCA_029935295.1 bacterium
GATCGCCAACCTTGACCTCATCAAGCAGATAGCTGGAGACAAAACCGTCGGGTACACGTCTTACGGTTATTTCGTAATATCCGGTCTGGTTCGGCTGCGATGAGATACTGTACGGGCGACTGGTTCTGATCCCATCAATATCGACAAAGATATTTATATATTGACCGGCCTGAAAAGGCGGTAGGTAACCATCTTCCGAGACAAAACGTAAAGATGTGGTCGAGGCAGTCTCATGGCGAATTTCAGAGAGACGCAAATTAAGATTTTTGGGATTAATACGGTTGATGATCGTTGCCACCTGTCCCCGTTCTGCAGCCCGATCAATAGGATATTTTTTCAAAACCTCGATCTCTTTTTTGATCTCGGTATAGCCGACGATTTTTTCATTAATTTTATTTCTCATCATTTCACCTTATCTATTGATCTTAGTATAATTTTTCCAACAAGATTCCCGGACTGTAAGGTCGGTTGGAATCCACCCATCCCGGCCCAGGAGCCTACTTGGTAAAGGCCGTCTATGGGCGATTTTTTCTCTACAAACAGATCGTCATCTTTGGCAAATTGATCAAAACCGTAAATAGCTCCGCCGGGATGCCCTAAATACCTCATGATGGTCAGCGGGGTTGCAACTTCGATCTCTTCGATATGATCTTTGCACTTAGGGAAAACCTTATACAGAAGATCAAGCATTGATTGGGCATACTCATTTTTGGCCTCGTAATACTTTGCGGCCGGAACCTTTAACCAGGGGTCGGCATAGGCCACCGTCAGCAGGGCAGCCTGACAGGTTCCTTTGGGTGAGAAATCGGGATCATCAACATCGTAACAAGAAAACAGTGCCCCATCCGGGGGCTGCAGAGTCTTGGTCTTGGAGTAGTCCATAAGCCCTCCGTCTGCAGAAGTAGTGATAAAATTAGTGGTTTCATGAATATCCATCTCTTCAGGTTCACAATCAAACCCGATATAGGCGATAGTTGCAGACATCCCCACCGAACGCGAACCTAACTCTCTCCACTTGGCCTCTGGAACATATTCAGGGTCAATCATGTCGGTATAAGTCGTAAGTTCGCTGGCATTGGAGACCACCCGGGTAGTTGACATTTCACAATCATCTTCCGTAATAACACCACAAACTTTTCCATCCGCAATCTGAATTTTTTTGGCGCCGCAATTAAAGCGAACCTCGCCGCCGGCTTCCAGGTAGCCATCGAGCAGAGCACTCGACATCGCTTGGGAACCGCCTTTCATATGGGCGGGTTTGTAATGCGTATAAAACCAGAAGGTCGTCGCAAAATTATTAAACGGCAGGTCATCAGTCGGCAATCCTAAGTAACTGGCATAGACCGCCAGAGCCGCCATGAGTTTGGCCTCTTTAAAAAATTCATCAAATACAGCTTGGGTCGACTTTAAAGAGTAGTTGAAAAACAGCGGATATTTCTCTACCGATGCTTCAGGATCCCGCATAACCGCCACCTTCATCCACTGGTAGCTGTAATTGTAAAGCAGGTCAAAAAAACCATCAATTCCAGCGGCTTCCGCCGGAAATTTATCTTTCAAGGAAGCTGACATTTTTTCGCGATCGGCCGGCAACGTAACGTCCAATTCACCCGGCATAATGAATCGATAGAGGTTATCCATCTCAACAAAGTCTATTTTTTCGGTAACTCCCAGATCATCGAAAACTCGCCGCAGGGGGCCGGGTTTTTCAACACTGCCCAAGCCGCTAAGTTGGTGCAAGGCCACCTCAAACTCAAAACGACCCCGAATAAAACTGGTCCCACAACCGCCGGGTACATTGTGCTGCTCTAACAGAAGCGTCTTCAAGCCGCCTTGAGCCAGGGTCAATGCGGCCGTAAGCCCACCATTACCTGCGCCAATAATAATTGCATCATAATCTGCCATAGGTTTTCTCCAAAATATTTAATTTCCTTGTAACTATTTTAGTAACTTCAGGTGCAGCTTCAGCAGAGCTTACAGTTGCCTCGACCGCAACATTCCACCAGCAGGCGTTATCATGGCCCCAACTTGTGAGACGGCCACAACAATACGGTCCGGGAGCCGCACTCCAAACGACTATGGCACCACCATAGCTGGTGCCCCAAGCACCAACGCGTGCGGTGTCTTAATTGGTTAATTATTCGAGCTTCAACACCATAATCATTGCCAGAGCAGTTATGACAACCGTCTTTTCATTAAATTCATAATAACTGATCTTTCTGGTTACCGTGGTCTCTTTTAGACCACGGATTATGTTTTTTAGAAATTATAGACTAGTTGTACTCCAACTTCTGAGGGATCTTCAGTTGATTTACCATTAATGGAGGTAGCATCGCCAGCCCATAAATGAGCGATCACTGCATCCAATTTCAGCCCATTGGTAAATTCATAACTGATTTTAAAATCCAACTCCACGCCCAAGTCATCGTTGCCAAAACCATCCTCTTCCTCGAGTTCAGCGACCCAGCCATCCAGCGACAACGACAATTTTTCTGCTGGATTGATGGTAACTCCCAGATTGTAGGCAAGCAGGTTGGTGATTTCGTCTCCCGGGGAACCCATTGAGTACTGATTACCGAACATGCCCCCTCCCATGAGTTCAGACCAGGGATGCGAGTTTCCACCCGTGGAAATAAATTGGCTCAGTTCATTATCTTTAACACCAGCGGGGTCATCGCTGCTGGTTGGGTCCCCGGTAGCGTAAAGGAATTCGCCATGGATGTCGAAAAAAGAATTGGGTTTGATTTTACCAACCATATCTAAAGCGAAACCTTGAAAATCGGCTTTCTCACCGATCTGCTCCGGATCAAATATACCAGCAAACACAAGCCCTTTGGTATTGTCCTTGTCGCTTAGGCGACAATCACCTAACTGTTTCACGAAGGCAAACTTGAAATCAAATTTTTCCCTTTCAAACTTGATATCAACGCCCACTTGATACATATCCATCTCGTCGAGTAACTCCGGAAAATACATAAATTCAATTTCTTTTGCTCCTTTACCCCGGCCTCGTGCGTAGGAGAAGAAAAGTGAGATAAAATCATTTCTACTAAAATATATAGCTGGTTTGAACGTGAAAATATCTAAGGGGGTTTTATCCCTCGTTAGTCCCACACCAAAACCGTCAGCCCTTTTGTAATGCAAGGCAAAAAAGAGAAATTTCTTAACCCTCATCACTCCCAGTAGCGAAAAGGCGCCTTCTTCGTTGGATATTAATCCATTGGCCAGGAAAGCCTCCCGCCACCCAACCTTGAACATAAAGTTTCCACGTTTAAAATAGGGATTGTACTCCAGAGACAGATTTATCAATTCAGCGTCAACATCATCTGTATTACTGTCGTACATCGAATTGTTGTGATTGGTATCGGTGATGCCTTTATTCTTCTCGCCACTCAGTTCCGACACGCCATAGATGTCAGCTTTGGCAATGAACTTTAGCAAGTTTTTATCGTACATGGCAACATAGTTAAACCGTGTGCGCAAATCTAAGTATTCCAAATCACCGATTGGATCGTCGTCCCCGGTGGCCTCCATATGCAGACCACCTGGCGGTATACCCGGGACGACATCGGGTATGGAATTCAACTTCTTAGCATTTTTTTGCGAATTAAGGGCCTTATCAAAGAAGTCAACATCCTCGTCTCCGGTAAATCCCTGCTGAGAGATTAAGCGGGTGCGTAACTCTACACCAAACTTATGGGTAACTGAGCCAGTTGTAAACTCTGCTGCCGCCACTATGCAAGTAAAACCAAGAGCTATCGATAAAACCAGCGTTAAAAACAATAATCTTTTCATTGTAACTTTTCTCCTTGTTTTATGGTTCATTAATAGAAACACGTAACCAATGGAAACAGATCTTTAAACATCAGGTGAAAAACAGTGGACATCGAATAAAATTCCTCCAACTTCAACCGCTATATCTACCAAATTCGGGAAGGACGAATCATCCTGGAGCTGAAACCCTGCCCATCGAGCACCAATAACCGGTGCGCTAGATGCTTGTTATAAGCGTAAACCGTGCCAAACCAAAAATCGTTTTATAATTAACAACTTAACAATTAAAGGAATGATTTACTCGCTAATTATGATTAAATTAAGGTGAAAAAAATGTCGTATTTGTTAATTTCATTAAATTTGTTAATTAAGACTCACTAACACTGCAACCAGCGATGATTGTAAAAAAAGAGATTTTTGAAAAGGCCCTGACTGTGTGCTCAGAGCTACAAAAAAAGTACCCTGTGCAAATCGATGGCATTGATCG
>JAOZKP010000259.1 GCA_029935295.1 bacterium
GCGGTGGCCGCAGCGGTGGTTGCGGTCGGGGCGGTGGTTAATGTGGTAAACGTTTGTTCAGCGCCATAGGTTGTACCATAACTATTGGTGGCATAGGCTCGGGCATAATAGCTCGTGCCGGGATCAAGAGAGGTTGTTGAACTTGTAAAAGTTCCGGCTCCAGAACCGTCTATGGTGTGAGAATTTGCGGTCGTTGGCAATAAGGTTGTGGCCCAACAGACTCCACGCGCAGTTACAGAGCCGCTTCCCTCGGCGGTAACGTTGCCGCCGAGGGAAGCCGTTGATGCTGTAATTGCAGTGGCCGCAGTGGTGGTTACGGTGGGGCCACCGTTAACTCCGGTAAGCGTTAAAGTGTAACTACCTTCATCATAATCATTATTGACAATGGAGAGAACCGCAGTTTTACTGCCGGGCGTCGTTGGTGTGAAACGTAGCGTGAAATTTCTGCTGTCAGCTCCGCTAATCGGTGATGTGAGGGAGGTTTGAATTGAGAACTGATTCGCATTTGTACCGGTCAAACTTAGGGGTAGTGTCACTGTCAAATCGCGGTTACCGCTGTTTTCGACGGTAAAGACTACGTCAGTATCACTATTTAATGAATGTTCACCATAGTCATAACTGCCGTTGTCGGCGATCCCGGTTGTTCCTTGTTTGAGGTTAATCTCCGGGGCTAAAACAGGCACATCCGCATCCGAGAGATAGGCATCGGTAAATGATGCCGACAGTTCACCATCTTCTAACGTCATATCTTCATCCGATTGGATTACCCCTCTTATCTGGCCTGATGCGCCGCCAGATAGATCGCAGGTTAGAAAGAGATAGATTCCAGAAGTTGGAATCGCGGATGATAAGCCAGAGAAATTTACCGAATTTCCGTCGCCGGGATCTTCACCCAACGTAAAACCAAGTTGGGTGTCACTCGCACTATTGAAGGTGTTGTCTGTGGAGAGCCAAATTTTAAAATTACTAAAGCCTGATCTTGCGCCATCAAGCTTGATTGATACGCCATGTAACGAGGCTCCATCTGCGGCTCCAATAAGCTGGAACTGCCCGATCATCTGATTTGCCGACCCCTGCTCCAAACCTGGCGCAGTAAAACTGCTGCCATCGGTAAAACTGACCGACACAAGACCAATATCAGCAACTAGAGCAAAATTCTGGGTTTCGACTTCACCATTGACTAGGTCGACCAGTCGAGACTGTGAAAAATAGCCGGTTTTACCTGCTTTCAACAAGACCTGACCGGCTGGTACGTTATCTAGTTGATAGTTTCCCGAACTATCAGAATAGGTTGTAATCGATGAAGCCGTAACTAAAACATTTTCAATGACAGCACCGCCGTTACTGTCTGTAATTGTACCGTTAATCGTTCCCGCGTACGTGGTTGCGGTACGATTTATAAGTAATTTTGCAAAATCGATGGCATAACCGTCTCCAGCTCCGGTGGTATAATCAAATATCTTGATCTCCAGTGAACCATCAGCCACTAGTGACATAAATGATGTTGGCAGATCAACGGTCACCAGTTTTCCAATCGGGCCGGTTTGCATTAAGGAGTTAATCACAGCGGCAAAGAAAGGGGCATCAACCCCATCAATTGTAACCCTGTAATTCGCACACCAGAGCCCGGCCTGGAAATCATCAACAAACATCTGGATCGTGGCATTTTTAACTACAGTTCCCTGCAGGCCATAAGTCAGTGTGATTGGTTGAACATCTATTCCATGGCCCCAGTAGCCATCATTACCACAAGGTCTTACGGGTAATAATGGTCGATAAATATCGTCGGTTCCGAGCGGATCACCATTGGGGTTAAACGGGTAGGCGTGACGAGGGGTGCTGTTACCGGAAAAGGGATCAAAACCGGCTGGCCACATGTAACCAAAATTATCAACGTCACCAAAACGCACCATCATCTCGGCTTCAGTTGTATTACATAAAATCGAAGTTTTATCGCTCCAAACCCCATTTGCTTCAGATGAAGAGCCCGAAGTGGAAAAGGTAATTTCGTTACCATAACTGGTTCCCTTAGACCTACTTTTAGCATAGGCACGTACATGGTAGGTTGTAGAACTGTCTAGATCAGTGAGGGTAGAGCTGAAATTGCCGTCGCCGTATTCATCTGTGGTGAAATCATCAGTTAAGGTTGGATTAGCATTCGTACTCCAGCACACTCCCCGACTAAAGGTCCAGTCGGCATTCCTGATTTCGCCTCCACCCAAGGCGCAGGAGATAGATTTTGTGATTATAAATGGATTTTGCGTAAGTGGTGTCCAGAGAGCTTCGGTAATTGTACCAACATGTGAATTCGAACTATCGTCGGTTAGTGATGTGCCGCTGCCGTCACTCATTGAATAGTAAGCCACCAGGCCGGATTCTGTTCCGGTAAGCTCATTGTTCATATCGACTCTGATCTGAGCTTGAGTTCTGACATGATCCCACACCCGAACTTCATCGATATATGCATTTAAAAAAGTGTTTCCCCCAGCCCTAAGCCTTTGCCCGATTAAAATATTAGTGGGGTTCGGAAAGCTCCATGCCGCATCTTGCGTGTGTGTACATATGAGCTCGCCGTTTCGGTATAATTTATAATCATTGTCAGCATAGGTTGCGGCAATATGAACCCAATCTGTCGTCGTTTCTTTAACTCCCGACCATGCCGTTCTACAGAAATAATCACTGCCAAACCCCCAACCTGCATCGGTCTCATTGTAGGTTATCGAATCAAACACCTCTCTTGCTCCCGATTCGGAATGGCAGACAGGGGATGTATCAGGATCTAAATACGAAAAAGAGACAACTCCACCTCCTTTTTGATTAATATCTTTAAGTTTTACCCAGGCGCTAAGAGTTTTTTCAGTAATTACAGTACTGGTAGTTGAGCTGACAACATCATTTGAGCCATCAAAATTCAAGCAATAGTTAGTTGTCGACGCACCATCTTGCCAAGAAAGAGAGGGATAGCCGTTATCCTCATCCCAATAATCGTTATTGGCTATATCATTATTAGGATTATCAACAAAATCCCAGGCTGAACTTAATCCGTCTGTAGCGGTGTCGGTAAACGTGGCAACATCTTGCATTTCGGATGTGGTTTTACTGGTGCCGCCGTCGCTTGCAGATGTCCCTGAAGTCTCCCTATCCCAAAATGAATTGTTGATTGTGGAAGAGGTATAGTTACCACCTACCAGACCACCAACTTTAGAAGTTCCACTTGCGGAACCAATGGAGTAACAGTTACTGATTGTGGAAGATTGATAGTTACTTCCTACCAGACCACCGACATCAGAAGTTCCATTTACGCTACCAGTCGCATAACTGTTGCTGAGGGTCGAGTCATAAACTCTACCAGCCAGACCGCCGACATTATTATCTGCACTCACGCTGCAGGAGGAATAACAGTTGCTGAGGGTGGATGAAAAAAGATCACCCCCCACCAGACCACCAACAAAGTTAGTTCCAGTCACAAAACCAGTGGAATAAGAGTTACTGAGAGATGACCCTGAGATTTCCCCTATCAAACCACCAACAGTCACATCACCGGTAATATCAACGTTTATAACCCCGACATTGGAAATTGTTGATCCATTTATGTAGCCGAATAAGCCAACAAAGGTAAGTGTAGGACGGTTTATGGACAAACTATCAATTATGAAGCCTTGCCCGTTGTACGAACCCGTGAATCTAGTTGAAGGTGACAAGTCAGGGTGTACGAAGTAACCGACAGGCGAAAAACCTTCATTGCTGCCGGTACTGTCCAAGTCATTCAGATCATTATATTTATCACCATCTCCACCACTACTATCATCAGCATCATCCCAGTATTTGGTTTCGGTTGCGTCAATATCTGCGGTCTGGATGTATGCTTTATCCCAGCCGGGTCTATTTTGAGCCAGCCAGCTCAAGTGCCCGAGAGTAGAAATCACGTAAGGATTTGTGTTGGCATTATAAGCCGATCCTGTATCCTGAAGTGGGGGTGCGGTTGCGTCAGTTGCCATCAGGTTGCTGCTCATTGCCAATAATATCAGCAACACAACTCCTAAAATCAGACTAACTTTTTTCCTCAACAAACCGGAAATAATCATAATTTTAACGTATCCTTTAAAATTAGAATGGGATGGAGTCTCCTTGATTGCTATTTTTTTGAGCCTCATGCAAAATGTATCCAAATGATCAATTAACAAGTCAATTTTAAGGAGTACGCCAATTATTAAGGTTGATGGCGTTGTAAGAAGCCGTAAAGACGTCATATCGGA
>JAOZKP010000260.1 GCA_029935295.1 bacterium
GGGTCAGGCTTGACTTGTGGGTATTTGTTGAGGTATGCTGACCTTTGAGGAAGGTCAGAAATATTATATTTTACTTTCGTTTTTGAGGTGTTTTGACAGGGTATAGTGTTTGTTGGAAAATACAAGGTATTTGTAGGATGATTTATGCTTAATCGCGTGTAAAATTTCACCAGCACAGGTAATTTTTGCTCAGAGGGTAGGCTGTGAGTGAATTCTGTTTTGAGTGCGTAATTGCCCAGTTTACAGGTCTTATGGTTGTTGTCTGAGTCTGTTTGTGGCGTGTGGGTTGTAGTATTGTAAGGGGGTTATCGGTGATTCAATAGAAGCAGGAGAGATTTTTATTTTGTGTAATAAAATAGAAAGAGAGATGTGAAGATGGCATAGTCCATGCAGTCAGTATACGCGCTTTGAGAAAAGATAATAACGCAATCAGTAGAATGAGTAACATTTTACTATAAATTTAGTGTTTGATGAATATAGCAGCCGCGTGTGTAGCAGGTTATTCGTAACAATGATTTATATGGGGCTGGATAGTAATAGGATAAGGGGTAAAAAATGAGGTATGCAGAGACAGGTTTTAACTTAGAAATTGATCTTTCCCGGGGAAATATCGAGCGGGTTGCGACCGACCCGAAAGAGACTGAGCTCTACCTTGGGGGCTTGGGCACCAGTGCCAAGCTGTTGTGGGACCGGGTTCCGCCCGAAGTCGAACCTTTTTCTCCGGAAAATTTACTGATTTTCGGTGCCGGTCTTCTGTGCGGCACCCCAGCAACCGGCTGTAACCGGACGATTGTTACGACAATTTCACCGCAGACCCGACTGATGGCTTTTTCGATGATGGGCGGCTTCTGGGCTCCGGAGTTGAAATATGCCGGTTATGACAAAGTTGTTCTCAGCGGCCAGTCGGACAAGCTGGTTTATATCTGGATCAATAATGACAAGGTCGAGATTCGTGATGCATCCCATCTGAAAGGGAAAGGCGCGATTGAGACCGCCGAATTGATTAAAGAAGAGCTTAACGAGCCCAAAGCCCAAGTGGCTGCCATCGGTCTTGCCGGTGAAAGCCGGGTTTACTACGCTTCAATCGAGCAGGGTCGCTCCAGCGCCAGCCGCGGCGGTATCGGTGCGGTTATGGGTGATAAGGGCGTGAAAGCGGTAGTTGTGCGCGGAACCTTAGATGTGAACCTGGCTGATCCGGAAACTTTCATGGAACAGTGCAACGGCGTTCTGGAGTATATTAAAGAGCGTGATGGTAATCCGATTCCGGGTGTGATGCCGATTCTTGCCGGCCTTGGTTCGCCGCAGGAGATGAAAGTTCACGATGAGAAGTGGCATACAGAGAATTTCATGTGGGGTAACTCCCGAACCCGTCGGCGTGATTTTTGGAATGATGATATTGCCAAGGACTGGACCGAGACTATGGAAAATGCGCGAACTCGTCTGATCAGTTGTTACAACTGTCCGATGAAGTGCGGCGCGACCATCTCGATGCCGGGTCAGCCGACCTATATGATGAAGTGTTTTTCCAAGTTGACGTATACAATGGCGGCTTTTTCCGATCTTGAATTTGGCCTGCGGATCGCCCAGAAGGCGACTGAATACGGCTTGGATGGTTTCTCGACGCCGCAGGTTATGGCTTTCGCTCTGGAGCTGCTTGAGGCCGGAATTCTGACCGATGCCGATTTTCCGGAGATGCCCGAAGACAGTGAAGGCCGCTTCTACTATTTGCTCGACAAGATTGTTAATCGTGAAGGGATCGGCGACATCCTTGCCAACGGCACTTACTGGGCCTCCAAGGAGATCGGTAACGGCGCTGAAGAGTATGCTCATAACAATATCAAAAAAACGGAGCAGCTGCCGCTGAAGCTGTCGATGCTCAACCCGATCTATTTCCTGATGTATTCGACCGGAGAGAAGATGAACATCACCCAGATCGAGGGTCAGTTCCCGCAGGCGCCGTTTCCCAAGCGTGAGCACCGGGAGAAGTTTGTTGAAGACTGGATTCAGGTACCTGATGACAAGTTCAAGCAGTATTTCCTCGATTGGGAGATGCGCGGTGAAAATTCGATGCCCAACTATCCCACGGTTGAGATGTGTTGCGATATTGTCGACTGGCAGGAGCAGATGCACTATATCGATGATGCCTTGGGGATGTGTGCCGGTTTATCGTCATTTCCGCTGAAGCCACCTTATCATATTCACAACTATCCGATTTTTATCAAGGCCGGGACCGGAATTGATATGGATGAAGAGAAGCTGACCAAGGCCGCGAAACGTTACCGTACTTTGGTTCGGGCAATCAATATCAGTAGAGGGATGCGCCGGGTTGACGAAGCTCCGCCAAAAGATCACTGGAAGAAGAGATTTCCGGAGCTCGAAGAGAAACTTCTGGATGAGTATTACAAGATGAAAGGCTGGAATAATGACGGGATCCCGACCGCAGAATCTCTTAATGATTTGGGGCTTGAATTTGTCAGTGAAGACTTTCTCAAACGCGGCATTTTAACCGAAGATTAATCGGTAAAAAATATAGATGGAGGGTGTGAACCTTGAAGGGCGAAAAAAAGACGAAAATAGTTAAGTCTATTAGAATTGATGTTGACAAATGTAACGGCTGCCGGGCGTGTGAAGTGATTTGTTCCTCCTTTCACGCTATTCCAAAATATAGCAGCAATAATCCGGCCCGATCCCGGATCCGGATTATCCGCGAACCTTTGACCGATATCTATGTTCCGGTTTATGCCGGTGAATATGCCGTGGCCGAGTGTGCCGGTCGGGATAAATATACGATTGACGGCAAAGAATACGAAGAGTGCGCTTTTTGTCGCGCTTCCTGTCCTTCACGTCCCGAGTTCAAGGAGCCCGATTCCGGCCTCCCCTTAAAGTGCGATATGTGTGAAGGTGAAGACGAGCCACTTTGTGTCAAATGGTGTCTGGCGGAAGCTTTGATCTACGAAGAGCGCGAGGTTGAGGTTGATGACGTGGTTGAACAGGCCGAGCTTGAAATCGGGCTTGATTCTCTGGCCGATAAATATGGCATGGATTCAATTATGGATGCCGTCGCCCGGATGGCGGATAAGGGGTAAATAATGGAGACAGCAGCCCCTTTTTATGAAATTGTCGATGAGATAAAAGCGGCCGGGGGAGAGATCTTCAAGATGTGCTTCCAGTGCGGCCTGTGTGATTCGGTCTGTCCCTGGAACCGGGTGCGCGATTTTAGTATGCGCAAGCTGATTCGCGAAGCGGCTTTTGGCTTGACTGATGTTGAAGGTGAAGATCTCTGGCGTTGTACGACCTGCGGCACTTGTGCCCTGCTGTGTCCGCGCCAGGTAAAACAGATTGATGTCAGTGTTTCCCTGCGCCGGATTGCAACCGAATACCAGGTTTTCCCGACCTCTGTGAAACCGGTGCGGACGATGAGCGGGAGTCTTGTGGGTGAAGGCAACCCCTTAAATGAAGACCGTAAGAAACGGGGTGACTGGGCCAAGGATCACGCCGTCAAACCTTTTGCCGAAGGGATGGAGATTCTCTATTTTGTCGGTTGTTATTTAAGCTATGATGCGCGGTTGAAAAAAGTTGCGGTAGCCACCGCCGAAGTTCTGAATAAGGCCGGGGTCAACTTCGGTATTTTAGGCGAAAAAGAGAGCTGCTGCGGCGAGAGTATCCGCAAGACTGGAGATGAGGGCGTTTTTAAACGTCTGGCAACCGATAATATCAAGACCTTTATCGATAACGGGGTTAAGAAAATTCTTGTCTCTTCACCACACTGCTACCATACCTTAAAGAACGAATATCCCGAATTTATGGTTAACTTTGAGATTGTGCATGTCGCGCAATATCTGGGCGAACTGATTGCCGATGGCCGGCTCGAAGTTGATGGTGAACTGGCTAAAAGAGTTACCTATCATGACCCCTGCTACCTGGGGCGCCATAACGATATCTTTGAAGAACCGCGGGAGTTATTGGCTAAAGTTAAAGATCTTGAGCTGGTCGAGATGGCCGATTCGCGCAAAAAGAGCCTCTGCTGCGGCGGCGGCGGTGGCCGCATCTGGATGGAGACGCCAAAGGAAGAGCGGTTTTCGGATCTGCGCCTGGAACAGGCCCGTGAAGTTGAGGCCGACATTTTGGTTACAGCTTGTCCCTACTGCATCACCAACTTTGAAGAGAGCCGCCTGAATATGGGGCTCGGTGAAGTGCTAGAGATTAAAGATATCAGCGAAGTTATTAACGATGCTGTCAGCAGCTAA
>JAOZKP010000261.1 GCA_029935295.1 bacterium
AATGGTATGTAAGAAATCAATTTGTGACCACCTACGGTGCCGGCGGTATCCCGGTACCCGGTGATTACGATGGTGATGGTATTACTGACATTGCCGTCTTCTATCCGGCAACCAACAAATGGTACATCAAGGATATCGGTACCTACACTTACGGCATGGCCGACTGCATTCCGGTGCCGGCTGATTATAACGGTGACGGAATCACCGATCTTGCAGTCATCGACACCTCCCGCCCGGACGGCATGGCCAAATGGTATATCCGCAACCAGGCGGTCTTTATTTATGGGGCGGTGGCCGGTTGCATCCCGGTGCCCGGGGACTACGACGGCGACGGCGATGCCGATCCCTGCCTCTTCTACCAGGATTACGGGAAATGGTACTGCCGCAATGTTGGGGTCTTAACTTACGGCAATGGTAATATGATTCCTTTGGCCTCTAATATGGCTACACGATATGCTATCAGCCAGGAGGCGGGGGGGAGCTCAGTGTGGTGATTCACAGTGGCAGAAGATAGGTTGTGACAATCCCAGCTCTTGAGGTTTTTTAAGCATGAAATAGAGAGGAGGAAACTATGTCCAAGTTTTTTCAACTTTTTATATGCGTAGCCCTAGTGTTTTTCTATACAATAATTTTACCTGACCCGGCGGCGTGTCAGCCGCATCGGATGCCCCAAACACCGACAACAATCATACCAGCCAGCTGGGAGGGACGCAAGCTGACAACAGAAGTGCAGGCAGTTGCAGTCGGTCGTACCGGGGCGGGACGAATACTGTTTGTAAATGACGGGGTAATGATTGCATCGATGGTGGATCACCTGTCATCCATGCCGACAACGCACAGGGAAAAACGAGCAGAGGATCGCTGCGTGGTCTGGCGGATCGGATTTGCTGACACCGGAGAAACCAGCGCCCAGCCAACACTACGGAATGCCTTTGCCGGCAAGGCCAACTTCTACCGTGGAAAACCTGACCAGTGGGTGGTGGGCATTCCCATGTACCGGGAAATCGTATATGCCCACCCGTCTGAAGGTGCGGAGCTGGTGTTTCACGGACATGGTTCCGACCTGGCATACCGGCTTGAACTTGCGCCAGGCACCGATTCTCGATCCATTTTTCTGACCACAGGTGCCTCCAATGTAAAGTCAATGGAAGATGGTTCCCTAGAATTCTTTTACGAGGGTTCACGCATACACATGTCCGCCCCCCAAGCTTATCAGGATGTGGAAGGTAAGCAGATTCCAGTCGATGTCCATTATCAGTTATTACCCGGCGGCCGGTTTATGTTTCAAGTAGGTGCCTATGACATATCGCTTCCCTTGACCATTGATCCCGTCATTTCGTGGGCCCGTTTTCTGGGCGGCGAGAATCAGGATGTTGCTCAAGAGATTAGAGATATGTGCGTGGATGGGGATGGAAACGTGATCCTGGTGGGGTCTACTAACGATCCCCATTTACTGGGCAATTCGCCAAAACATATTCAACGCTTTCTGCGAGGTGATTCAGATTGTTTAATTGCCAAGATGAATGCTGACGGATCGGATTTGGAATGGGCAACATTTCTGGGTGGCTCCGCCGAAGACCGGGCTTTCGGAGTTACGGTGTCCGGAGGGCTGGATCGAAGCATCTTCGTTACCGGATTTACCGACTCCTATGATTTTCCCACAACTGACGGAGCCTATGATACCAGCTGGAATGGTAATCATGATGGCTTTGTTGTCAAGATCAGCTCTGACGGAACAGCATTGGAATGGTCTACCTTCCTGGGTGGAAGTGGTGATGACACCCTGGAAGACCTGGTGTGCTTAAGCACGGGAGAACTGGTGGTTACCGGTGGTACACAAAGTACTAATTTCCCAGTATCGGCTGGTGCCTATGACATTTCTCACAATGGTTCCTATGACGTGGCGATGGCCAAACTCTCTGCGGATGGAACATCACTGAATTATGGAACATTTCTGGGTGGTTCCGGTCACGACAGTCCGAGAGGTTTACAAAATGACATTTATGATGATGTCTACCTGACAGGGTACACATACTCAACCAACTTCCCGGTTTCCCTCGGAGCCTGTGATACAGACCACAATGGTGGTGTTGACGTATTTGTGGTCAAAATGGGGTCGGACGGTGAAGTCTTTACCTACGGGACCTTTCTTGGAGGATCGGACGACGACTATTCAAACGGTGTTGCTGTCGATATCTCCGGGTGTGCCTACGTAACCGGCTACACCAAATCTTCGAACTATCCGACGGTGCCCGGATCGTACGATACCTCGTTAAGTGGTATGGAGGACGCATTTTTGACCAAACTGGCGGCCGATGGCAGCAGCATGACGTATTCCACGTTCTTCGGTGGGTCAATGCCAGATTATGCGAGTCGACTGGCGGTACGCCTAAATGGTTCGATCCTGATAGGAGGAACGACGTATTCGAATGACTTACCCGCAACCAGTGGTGTTTATGATGAAACCCATAATGGCGGAAGTGATGCATTCATTTCCAAATTCGATAGCACAGGTGATCTCACATGGTGTACCTATCTGGGAGGCTCTGAAGATGAGCACGAAGTGTTTATGGATGTAGACGGTTCGGGAAATCCCTACCTCGCGGGAATGGTTGCTTCATCGGATTTTCCGGTTACAGCCAATGCTTATTTGACGATCCACAGTGGCCAGTATACAGATATGTTTGTAGCCAAACTGAACAGCTCGGCAACGTCCCTGGGATATAGTACCTATTTAGGTTCCACTGATCTAGAGTCTGGACAAGCCATCACCGTCAAAAGTGATGGCACCGTGCTGGTGGCCGGGTACACTGAGGAGATCGATTTTCCGACCACATCCGGTGCGCATGACCCAACCCTCTCCGGGTTCGGAGATGTCTTTGTTGTTGCCTATCCCGCCGATCTCTCCACCATACTGTTTGCCACCTTCATTGGTGGATCTCAAACAGAACATGTCCATGATTGTGCACTTACATCAACGGAAAATCACTTAGGTGTTGTTGGCACTACTTTATCCACTGACTTTCCCATTTCACTCATAACCTATGATGGCAGCAAAGATAATGTACGAGATGGGTTTCTGTCCCACATCAGCACAACCGACGGCACGCTGGGGTTTTCCACCTACTTCGGCGGAAATGGAGAAGATTCCATTATGTCGGTTTGTTATAATGGTAAGTTTACGTTAATAGGTGGATTCACCAGTTCGAATGACCTGCCCACTACGTCCCTTTTCGGTACATCGTTGTCGGGCGGGTACGATGGCTTTGTCGCCACGCTGGATCTGGTATCGACGGGTGGTTTTCTGCACTATGTCTGCCCGCATTGCCTCTATTTGGGTGGTTCTCAAGATGATTTCCTGACCGGTCTTACATTCACCGAAGATGACGGAGCGGTTGCCTGTGGCTATACCGCATCCGCTGACTTCCCCGTGCTGTCGTTCAATTTTGACGATACTTATGGCGGTATGTACGATATATTTGTCAGTCGCATCAGCAATACGTATAACTCGCTGACATTCAGTACCTATGTTGGAGGAACGGGGGAGGATCTGGCACGAGATATAATTATGGATGGAGAACAAGCCGTCGTGGGGGGCTCTACCTTTTCGGCCGATTTCCCTGTAACCCCGGGCAGTGTTCAGGAATGTGGAATTTTGGGTTCTGATGCTGTCCTCTTCAGGTTGGATACTGCTGGAGAAAATCTGGAGTTTTCTGCCCGGCTAGGGGGGCAGACTGGTGACGAGGTAAAAGGGATATGCAAAGGCCCCGGAGATACGTATGCCATGTTTGGAGAAACCGGATCAGCCGACTTTCCGGTAACGGTAGGGGGGCAAACTGAGTACGGCGGCATCAGAGATACATTTCTCTGCCTCATCGGCAACCATGGACGAATTTTGCGCTTTAGTTCCTACCTGGGAGGCAGTGAAGTGGAGCGTGCCGGCAAAGTAGCTCTGGCGCCTTCGGGGGCTCTCTATGTAACCGGGTCTACTAAATCACCGGATTTTCCAGTCACATCGGTTTCACTGGACGAACCCAATCTGGCATTGGGCGGACGTCAGGACATCTTTGTAGCAGGCTTTGACGCGTCGGATCTTAATGTCTTCTCAGCTGTGCAAATCTGCGATTTCAACGGCGACGGCAGCCACGATATCTCCCTCTTTTATCCGGCTACCTGCAAATGGTATATCAAGGATCAGTTGTCTTCCACCTATGGTACGACTGACTGTCTGCCGGTTCCCGG
>JAOZKP010000685.1 GCA_029935295.1 bacterium
TCAAAGAGAATGCCGCAATCGCAACTCGTGATCAGGTACCGATCTGTCAGGATACGGGTTTAGCCGTGATCTTTGTTGAAATCGGTCAGGATTTAAGAGTCGTTGGCGGAAATCTTGATGAAGCGATTAATGAAGGGGTACGACAAGGTTACCAGGAAGGGTATTTGCGGAAATCAGCTTGCCATCCTTTTACTAGAGCTAACACTGGTGATAATACACCGGCGATTATCCACTACCGTCTTGTTGATGGCGATGCTTTGAAAATAACTGTGGCTCCCAAGGGCGGCGGCAGTGAGAATATGTCGAAGGTGGTTATGTTGAAACCAGCTGATGGTGTTGCCGGAATCAAGGAGCAGGTTGTCGAATGGGTTCGGCAGGCTGGAGGTAATCCTTGTCCGCCGACAATTGTCGGAGTTGGTATCGGCGGCAACTTTGAGCGTTCGGCGATGTTGGCCAAAGAGGCTCTATTGCGCGAGGTCGGCAGTTCCAACCCCGATCCTGAGCTGCAAAATCTGGAAGATGAGTTGCTTGAAGCGGTTAATAATCTTGGGGTTGGTCCTCAGGGACTCGGAGGCCGGGTGACCAGTTTTGCCGTTCATGTCAAAATGCTGCCCTGTCATATTGCGAGTCTTCCTTTAGCAATTAATATTCAATGCCATGCGGCCCGGCATAAGGAGGCGATACTATAATGAGTGATCCAATTCGTTTGACGCCCCCTTTAAGTGACGAGGTTGTTACCTCTTTAAAATCAGGCGACCGGGTGCTGATTTCCGGCGTAATTTACACCGGCCGCGATGCGGCCCATAAACGCCTGGTTGATCTTCTCGATAAGGGGGAGGCTTTGCCGATTCCCTTGCAGGGTGAAATTATCTATTTCGTTGGGCCGACTCCGGCGAAACCGGGCAAAGCTATCGGTTCAGCCGGGCCGACCACTAGTTATCGCATGGATTCATATTCACCGAGGCTTCTGGCTGAGGGCTTGAAGGGCATGATTGGTAAAGGCGCCCGCAGTGTTGAAGTTAAGGCCGCAATCAAAGAGCATAAGGGAATCTATTTTGCCGCCACCGGCGGCGCCGGTGCCTTGTTGGCACAACGGATTAAAAAGGCTGAAGTTGTGGCCTACGAAGATTTAGGCCCCGAAGCCATCCGTCGGATTGAGGT
>JAOZKP010000262.1 GCA_029935295.1 bacterium
TCCGCTTCATCATCGGAGAGCAGAATGGCATTATTGTAACTTTTGCTCATTTTGCGGCCGTCCAGGCCGGTAACCTTGGAAAGTTCGGTTAAAATCGGTTTTGGTACCGGAAAGGTATCGCCGTAAAGATGATTAAAACGCCGGGTGATCTCCCGAGTCAGCTCAACGTGCGGCAGTTGATCAACCCCGATCGGCACCAGATTAGCTTTATAGATAATGATATCGGCCGCCTGCAGAACTGGATAACCGAGGAAGCCATAGGTTGCTTCATCGCCCCCCTGCCCTTCACTTTGTGAATCTTTATAGGTTGGATTCCGTAACAGCCAGGGCAGCGGCGTAATCATTGAGAGCAGCAGATGCAGCTCTGCATGTTCTTTAATTTCCGATTGAATAAACAGGGTCGCTTTTTCCGGGTTGATCCCGACGCTTAACCAGTCTATAAAAATATCTTTGGTACTCTCTTTGACAATGATCGGATCCTGATACTCACTGGTCAAAGCGTGCCAGTCGGCCGCAAAAAAGTAACAATCATAATCATTTTGCAGTTTAATCCAGTTGGTTAAAACTCCGTGATAATGTCCGAGGTGGAGCTTGCCGGTTGTCCGCATTCCCGAGACAACCCTCTTCTTTTCTGTCATGTAAAAAACCTCAAGTAAAGCTTTAATTGTTTGTTGGAGAATAGCTAAAAACAGGAAAATTAAAATCGGCCGCTGTAAAGCAGCAGATTGGTTAACGTTGAAAGCAATGGGAAAAGTAAAAAACTGACACTATCACTCAAGACCAGAACAATCAGAATAATAGCACCATAAGAATCGATCTTCTGGAGATATACGGATGCTGTCTCCGGCAGGATCCCTGCGAGAATCCTGCCACCGTCCAGCGGCGGAATCGGAATCAGATTTATTAATCCGAGCGAAATGTTAACCACCACTCCAGCAACCAGCATCTGCTGCAGCGGCACCAGTAGCCAGCCTGCAGCTAAAATCCCGCTGATTACAAGATAATTTAAAGCGTGGTAAACAAGGGCACAAAAAAGTGCCAGAGCAAAATTGGCAAAAGGCCCGGCCAGAGCTATCCACATCATATCGCGGCGGGGTGATTTAAGGTTTTCCGGGTTGATTGCAATCGGTTTGGCCCAGCCGAAGGCTTGGGTAACGAAAAAGACCACGGTGCCAATTAGATCAAGATGGGCCAGCGGGTTCAGAGTCAAACGTCCCATTTCTCGCGGCGTTGAATCCCCCAGCCGGTCGGCCAGCAGGCCGTGGGCAAACTCGTGAATTGTCAGGCCAAAAAGAATTGGCACTGCATAAATTATCAAGTTTTGAACAATCGACTCCATAACGGCGCCTTATAACAATAAAGAACTTTTCCGTCAATGTTTCAAGAGGATTGATGTTCATCGCGCAGCAAATCATTGACCGATTTTACCGGATTAAAGGTAATTAACGGTACTTCAACAAAAATCGTATTCCAAAAAGCCATCGCCCCGTTCCAGATCCCCGGCAGCTCCAGGGCTTTCAGCTCGCGGCCAGCCTTTGATTTCTGCGCAATAAAAACTGCCTCCGGATCAACATATTTTTTCAGATCAAAAGGCTTACCCTGCCAGTCGCGGACCCCGCAGACCAGATCAACCGGGTTAAAATGGGTTGCTTTTTGCAAAATTTCCTGCTGCTCGGGTGCTTCCGGATTTATCTGGGCTCCTTCAACAATCTGCAGCGACAATGAACCATTACGATCCTCAACCCAGAACGGACCCCCACCCGGTTCACCCTCATTTTTCACCATTCCGCAAACCCGGATTGGCCGATTGAGAATCCCAATAAAAAAATTTCGTTTCTCCAACTCCGGACGTAAATCAAAATCTGCCGGCGGCAACACCGACAACTCAAGTTTGATAAAGGCCAGAATTTTATCTAAAAGTTCCACCGGTATCGACTTTCTCTCAAGTTCTTCAATATAACCGAAGATTTGCTGCTGAACCTTAAGCAAATGACCGCAGAGTACTCTCTTCCAGAGAAAAGTCTCACTTTTCAAACGATCAGGAACCACATTGTCGATGTTTTTGATAAAAATAATATCAGCCGCAAGGCGGTTCAGATTCTCCAAAAGTGCCCCGTGGCCGCCCGGCCGGAACAGAAGCGTGCCGTCAGTTTCACGAAAAGGCTGGTTCTCAAGATCGACGGCAATTGTATCGGTCGCCTTTTCCTGCTCAGAAAAATCTACGGCAAAACGAATTCCGTACTCATTTTCAAATTCATCTCTTATCTCAGCCAACAGTTCCGTAAATCCAGTCTGATGTTCAGGTGACACCGTAAAATGGAGCCGCGATTCGCCGCCATTGCCACGCGCATAATTGGCGGCCTCAACCAAATGTTCGGCAAAGGCAGTCCGGCTTCCCTCGGGATAGCTATGAAATTTGAGTAGACCTTTAGGCCGCGCTGCGTAATTAAGCCCGCGATCGGTCAGAAGGTATTCAATAATCTCCTTAAACTCACCCTCCCCGATCAGCAACTTAATATCTAAACCATCAGCGGCCATAACCGCCTTTAGATCGGCAAAAAAAGCGAACTTCTTTATATCCTGCATAAAAGCCAGCAGCTGCCAGGCATCCGTGTCACCCAATTCAGCCTCGGCCGCAACCTCGCTTAACCGGATCCGCTCATTTTCACCGGCAGCTTGCAGCAAAACCTTAAACATCCGGCTCGCGGCCCCGGAAGCCGGCACAAATTTTAAAAGCTCCTTCTCCGCCGCCACTTCAACAAAAAAACCAACCAGATCCCGAGATTCATCTTCACCGATCCGCTTAATCCCGTCACCCGCCGTACAAGGCCGGTCAAGCTTAAGAAAAGGTGCGCCCCGCTTAAACATTTCAATTTCAGCCAGCACTTTTTCCGGGCTGATTCCTAATGATTTAATCTGCAACAAATCTGCTTTAGTCAGTAATTCCATATCATCTATTCTCAAGTTTATTATCGATATACGTCTTTTCTATGCTGAATGCGCAGAATCAAAATTGTTTCATCAATAATCGTGAAGATAACCCTGTAATTGCCAACCCTGAACTTTCGTAACCCGGAAAATTTCCCCTGTAATTCGGGAAGAGAATCAGCTTTTGCAATAAGGTCAGATTCAATTTTATGAAAAATTTTTTCTATTTCAGGAGGGTCAATTTTTTTCAGATCTTTAGCAACAGATTTTTTGAATGCAATCTTATAGGCCAATTTCACGCCTCATATCCGTCATGGATACAACCGGATCACTCACATCCCGTAATCGATCAATGGCAACCTGTAATTCCGCCTGCTCCTGCAAATAACTTTCTAAAGCCTTCTGGACCAGATATGACTTGGACCTTTCAGTTAGTGCAGCAATATTATTAAGTTCAGCCGCCAGATTATCGGGCAGTCTCACAGAAAGTGCTTGACTCATAATTATTTCTCCTTGATATTATTTTGCGTTAACTGTAATGCATTGTAATACAGTTAGCTGACAAGGTCAAGATTGTTCAGGCTCCACAAAAAATACCCTGCCCAAAATTTCAGGTGATTTATAGTTGTTGTTGTTACTGGGTCCGTAAACTCGTTGTGCCAACCAGCGGTAACATCGATGTCACCGACAGACTGAAACTGTATTCTTCTCCTTATAAATTTCATTCTCGTTGTTTCATTGGCCACAATTACGTAATGTTTGTTGTAAATAATAGACCAAACAATGAGAACTGTATTGTTGGTGTATTGGTCTCCAATCTACCGAATTTAACAGAACTTTTGGCCGAAACTAACGTGGATGATATTCATTGGTTGTTGTCCGGGCTTCGCAAAAACCGACTGGCCTTTCCAAAGCTGGTCACCAAAACCCCTTTCTTGGCTCTGGTCGCAGCAACATAAAGCAGAGCTCTTTCGTGGATTTCCGTTTCTTTCAGGATCACCTGATCGGTTGATTGGTTCCGACCGGTTTTAATAGGAATCACGCCATCATTGACCCCGGCGATAATTACTCGGTCAAATTCTAAACCTTTAACCCTGTGCATGGTGGCCAGGCGCACGCCTTTCTTTCTATGATCTTCAGCTTCACTGCGGCGAATAAAGCAGATATCCTTGCCCCTGGCTTTCAGTGCACCTTCATATTGCTTTAACAGGTTGTTTGTTCTGGCAACCAGACATACACCGTTAATATCCCCATCATTCTTTTCAACTTGATCTAAATAGTCGATGATCACATCCAGCTCCTGCTGAAAAGA
>JAOZKP010000686.1 GCA_029935295.1 bacterium
CATAGTCTCCCGGTACTGGCAAGCAATCGGTTGTGCCGTAGGTGGGCGTCGACTGGTCTTTGATATACCACTTGTGATTGCCGGGAGAAAACAGGGCAATGTCGTGGATGCAGTCGGCGTTGAAGTCGATAGCAGCAATACTACAGTTCAAGATGCTGCCATCTTCTTGAGGGTTGTATTCAAAGGTGTTGAGTCCCATGGCCTTGATGGCAGTTATGAGAAGGCAGTCATCATCCCCAAAATAATTGTACGAACAGTTAAAATTCTCCAGGGATGAGCAGAGAGTGACATCAGGAATATCAACCAACTGATTGAAATGACAAAATAACTGTATCAGGTTGGGATTAGCGCTGACATCTAAACTGCTTAGTTGGTTCTGACCACAGGACAAAAAAATCAGGTTGAGGTTAGCACTAAGATCCAGGCTGTTTAAATTGTTATCATAAACGGTAAGATGATCCAGACCACTATTATTACTGATGTCCAAGCTCGTCAATTGGTTGTAACCGCAGTGCAGATCTGTCAGACTGACATTGGCACTCACATCCAGGCTTTTCAACTGATTCTTATACAACCACAACTTTGTCAGGCTGGTATTGGCACTCACATCCAGTGAGGTCAACTGGTTATTATTGCAGAGCAGCTGTGTCAGGCTGGTGTTAGAACTTATATCGAGACTCGTCAACTGTTCCTGGTCACAAGTCAAACCGGTAAGGTTGATAAAGGCTTCAATGCCGGAGAGATCAGCAATATTTCCTGGAGTAGCCCAGTGCCCGGGTGTATCCATGGTACCGATCACCGCCTGGGCTTCGGTTTCCTGAATTTCCCCGTCGCCACTGGCATCATAGTTGACAACCAGAAAAGCTTTAAAATTGGGGTCAGGAATATAAATGTTGGCAGCGTAAACTTTCATCCCTGAATGGCTGACCATGATAATGATTATGGTTAACACGGTAATCCAAATCTCTTTTCGCATATCATACCTCATTTCTGTCTTCCTATTTTGAATCTATAAAATCAGCCCATCATTATTTATTCAATTTGATCCACCCACTATATCACCATACTGAAGCGCCGCCCTCAGCCAGGCTGATGGCATACCGAGTAGCCAGATTAGAAGACAGAGGGATCATGTCGCCATTTCCGTAAGTTAAGACCCC
>JAOZKP010000687.1 GCA_029935295.1 bacterium
ATATGAAGCAGGGCCATGCGGCTACATTATCTATCGCTATTTGACGGGTAACGGAATCGACTGTTCCGTTACAGCTCCTTCAAAAATACCCCGCAAGAGCGGAGATCGAATTAAAAATGATCGGCGTGACGCTTTAACTCTTGCGCGTTTGCATCGATCTGGCGAGCTTACTTCGGTGTATGTGCCCACCCCTGAAGATGAAGCCTTAAGAGACCTGGTCAGAGCTCGAGAAGATGCGCAACACGCTTTACGTAAAAACAAACAACAACTCGGTGCTTTTTTACTGAGACATAATTTGGTTTTTTCAGGTAAAACCATGTGGTCATTAGCTTTTTTCAATTGGTTGGCAGATATTTGTATGCAACATCTTGCCCAGCAGTTTGTTTTACAAGAATACGCTGATGCAGTTGAAAGTTGCAGCCAAAGGGTTGAGCGATACACATCTCAGATCAAGGAATTATCAAAACAGACTCGTTTATATCCTCTAATTGTCGGATTGCAGACTATGCGCGGTGTGTCTTTGATTGTAGCGGCAACTATGGCTGCCGAACTTGGTGATTTAAGAAGGTTCGAAACCCCATCACAAATGATGGCTTATTTAGGGCTTGTCCCTTCTGAAAGCTCATCCGGCCCTAAAATTAAAAGGGGGTCTATTACCAAAACCGGCAATGGTCACGTACGAAAAGTTCTCATTGAAGCAGCTCAAACATACAGGTTTCAAGCCAGAATCAGCAGGGCAATTCGCAAACGACAAGAAGGCATACCAGAAAAAATTCGAGCTATAGCCTGGAAAGCCCAAGTTAGACTTTGTGCACGGTATAAACAATTATCAGCAAAAGGTAAAAACTCAAACCTCGTAAAAACAGCCATTGCAAGAGAAATAGTAGGATTTTCTTGGGCTATCGCCCAAGAAATCAACATTTGAAAAGCCGCCGATTTTGCTCCCGCCTCCGACGTGCCGTTTTGAGGCCATTCTCGGCGGGGCAAATCGGCTACCGCTGAGACAGATAACTTTTTTCAAAATCAACAGGAACTGTTTTAAGATATACAGACCTTCCAAGGCATAGTAAGAAGTGTGGTTACGGTTAGGAGAACCCTCGTAAAAACTATCAGGAATAGGCCGCAAAGCCGAAACTCCCGTTCTTAGATTGAGGCAGCT
>JAOZKP010000053.1:0-2773 GCA_029935295.1 bacterium
TATTGCTCTGGGCCATCCCTTAGGTTGTACCGGCGCCAAATTGACCGCCCAACTTCTGCATGAGATGCAGCGCCGCAAAGCTAAACGCGGGATTGTTTCAATGTGTATCGGCGGCGGTATGGGTGCTGCCGGCATTTATGAGATGATGTAAACTGATGGAGTGTGATGTGGACAATAGGATGTCCCGTTATTCAATGAAAGAGGAGATTGCCAGTAGCGTGACTCACGGTATTGGCATTCTCCTCTCGATAATAGCCTTGGCAGTGATGCTCTATTATGCGACTCGCTATGGCAACGGCTGGCATATTGCCGGGGCTCTGGTGTTTGGTTGTGGGTTGATTATGGCCTATACTTCGTCGACCCTTTATCACAGTTTTCAGAAAGCTCGAATCAAAGCAATATTCAGAATCCTTGATCATATTTCAATTTTCATTCTGATCGCTGCAACCTACACCCCTTTAACCCTGATAAATCTCAGAGGACCGTGGGGCTGGTCAATATTTGGTGTCGTCTGGGGTCTGGCACTTTTCGGGATTATTGTTGAGTGCACTTCGTTGCGGCGATTTCGCCTAGCTTCGGTGCTGCTCTATCTCGGAATGGGTTGGACAATTGTCGTTGCGGTTAAACCGTTGATGGCCTTGGTTCAGCCCGGAGGTACAGCTCTGCTGCTGGCCGGGGGCCTTTTTTACACATTCGGATGCATCTTTTACGCCTGGAAAAAACTGCCCTACAATCACGCCATCTGGCACCTTTTCGTCATTGGCGGCAGCTGTTGTCATTTCTTTGCTATTCTCTTCTATGTTCTGCCGATGTCGAAGTGAAGTTTTATCTTGACAAAGTTGATTTTGTTTGTTAGGTTTAAGCCAGTTAATCTTTGAGAGTGGCAATTTCTTTGAATTCTGCCATAAATTACCAAATAATAATTTTTCAGGAGGCAAACATGGCTGACGGACAGAATCAGATCTATAAATGTGAACTTTGTGGGGCAATCGTTGAAGTAATCGAACTCGGCGCTGATGATTTAACCTGTTGCAATGAGCCGATGGTGCAGATTGAGGCCGGCGCAGTTGACGCTGCGAAAGAGAAACATGTTCCGGTCGTGGAAAAAGTAGACGGCGGGATCAAGGTTACGGTTGGCAGCGTGGCTCATCCAATGGAAGATAAACACTATATTGAATTTATCGAATTGATTACCGGCGATCGGATTTGCCGTAAAACATTAGCTCCCGGCGAAGCTCCGGAAGCCTGTTTTACCACCGATGCCGCTTCATATACCGTCCGGGCTCACTGTAACCTGCATGGTCTCTGGGAAGCGTAGATTTATAGTTATATTTAAGCGTAATGCAAAAAGCCCGGCCGATTCGGCCGGGCTTTTTCTTTTTAAACTTGACAAAATTGGTTGTTTGGCTGTATTACCAATTGACATATTGATTTCGTCTTGAATGATTTAGCATTAAGGTCAGCTGTAGTTATGGATTTTAAGGTTGAGTGGCGTATATTTGCGCTGGTGCTGGTAGTTTTTCTCGGTTGTTTTTATCTGCCGGTGGGAATTGTTCGGTTTGACAACTCGGTTATTGAAGCGTTGTATCTGGTCAAATGGTATGCCCGTGAACATGTGATTTTATGTTTGGTACCGGCATTTTTTATTGCCGGTGCGATCTCGGTTTTTGTCAGTCAGGCATCCGTGATGAAATATCTGGGAGCAAAGGCGAATAAGGTTTTAGCTTATAGTGTTGCTTCTGTCTCAGGGACTGTTTTAGCGGTTTGCTCCTGCACGGTTCTGCCGCTTTTTACGGGAATCTATCGTATGGGTGCCGGGATTGGTCCGGCGACCGCCTTTCTCTATTCTGGTCCCGCCATAAATGTTCTGGCAATTGTTTTGACGGCCCGTATTCTCGGTCCTGAACTTGGGTTTGCCCGGGCCATTGGCGCAGTGATTTTCAGTGTGGTTATCGGTCTTGCCATGCATTTTATTTTTCGCAAAGAAGAGCGGGAGAAGAGTCTCAATATGGTCTCCCTGCCAGAAGAGGAGGGAAGGCCGCTCTGGCAGAACAGCCTTTATCTTGGATCGATGGTGGCAATTCTGGTTTTTGCCAACTGGGGTAAGCCGAGCGGTGATTCCGGAATCTGGCATTTCATGTTTTTTCATAAATGGCATCTGACCGCCATCTCCTCCGGTTTTTTTGCGATTATGCTGGTAGTTTGGTTTAAGGCCCCGCTCTTAAAAGTAGTTCTCGGGGCTGTGCCGGTAATTGCCTTAGCTCTCTTTTTCCCAAACATTCCCCTATTGGCTTTTTCGGTTGGGATGCTTTCTCTGGCATTCGTCACGGCCACCGGTTCTGAGGAAAATGAAGAGTGGTTTTCATCATCCTGGGATCTGGCGAAACAAATTTTTCCGCTTTTGTTAATCGGTGTTTTTGTTGCCGGTCTGCTGTTAGGTCGGGTTGGTCATGAAGGGTTAATTCCTTCAACCTGGGTAGCGCAAGCAGTGGGTGGTAACTCCTTAAGGGCTAACTTTTGCGCCTCTTTTGCCGGCGCTTTTATGTATTTTGCAACCCTGACTGAAGTTCCTATCTTGCAGGGATTGATTGATAATGGTATGGGGAAAGGTCCAGCGCTGGCTCTGCTTCTCGCTGGACCCGCTTTGAGTCTGCCGAGTATGCTGGTTATCCGGAGTGTTTTAGGAACTGTTAAAACGGTTGTATTTGTTCTTCTGGTGGTTGCAATGGCAACAATCAGCGGAGTTATCTTTGGTATGATGGCGTCGTAAAAA
>JAOZKP010000053.1:2873-13166 GCA_029935295.1 bacterium
GGTTGCAATGGCAACAATCAGCGGAGTTATCTTTGGTATGATGGCGTCGTAAAAAGTTCCGATCTCCTGCTTTTTACCCCAAGGGCACTTCCTTACGGGCGTTGCCATCTCTCCAGTCACTCGACATACTGTTTGTATGGTCTCGTGCCTGGAGAGATGCAATAACTTGTATATCGAAATTTTTACTTAGCCATCCCGGATCTTTATTCCAAGTTGATATGCTAGCTTAAAAAAGGGATTAAATTATGAAAATTCAAGTGCTGGGCACCGGTTGTCAGAAATGTGATAAGCTCGCGGAGAGTGCTGCAAAGGCGGCCTCTGAATTGAGCCTTGATTGTGAGATTGAAAAGATCACTGATCTTAATCAAATTATGGGTTTCGGGGTAATGTTGACCCCGGCACTGGCGATTGACGGTGAGGTCAAGGTGGTTGGTAAAGTTCCGTCAGTTGAGGCCCTGAAAAAAATGTTGAAATGATCGACATGCCAGATTTAATCTGATAAACAGTATTCGGTAAACAGTACCCCGTTTCGGTACATATTTTTTTTAGAGGTATTTAAAGGCTATGCAAAAATCAGAAAAACGGCTTTTGGAAGCTAAAACCAAGGTACTTAAAGCCTTAGCCCATCCGACCAGGCTCTGGATAACGGAGAAACTGGAAGCGGGTGAGTGTTGTGTCAATAGTCTGGTTGAAGCTATCGGCGCTGATTTTTCAACTGTTTCAAAACATCTTTCAGTGCTTAAAGAGGCAGGCATTCTTGCAGATGAAAAACGCGGTAAACAGGTTTATTATTCCCTCAAGGTTCCCTGTGTCTTAAATTTTATGAGCTGTGTCGAGGAAGTAATTCAGAATAGGATTAATGAACAGATTGACCTGCTACCAAAAAAATGATGGTGTCTTAAAAGGTTCGACCTAACAGGAGCTAACTGATGCAGGGAAGAAAAGTGTGTGAAAGCATGGTGACTTTATCACACGTAATGCAGCCGCAGGATGCCAACCCCGCCGGTAATATCCACGGTGGAATTATTATGAAGATGATCGACAACGCTGCCGGAGTAGTTGCCATTCGTCATGCCCGCAGCAATGTGGTTACCGCTTCAATTGACCGTCTCGATTTTCATTGCCCGGTTTATGTCGGTGACCTGGTTACGTTGAAAGCTTCCTTGAATACGGTCGGCCGGACTTCAATGGAGATCGGGGTTCGGGTCGAGAGTGAACAGATGGCCAGCGGCAAAATCCAGCATACCGCTTCCGCCTACTTGACATTTGTTGCCCTTGATGAAAATGGTAAAGGTCTGGAAGTAGCCCCCCTTATCCTTGAAACTGAAGAAGAACAGCGCCGGCAGCATAATGCAAAATTACGTTCCTCTCAGAGAACCCAGGAGCGCCGCCACCAGTGGGCTGCAAGTCGGTCGTAAAACTTCCCGTACCTTTTGCAATTTCTGAATAGTTTCCTCCAGTAATATAATAGTGACAATCTCATAGCAACTATGTTATTCTTGTAAGTCGTTTTGCCGACATTTATATATGGTTGATTGACTGCTGAACTAACGTGAGGTTTGATTTGCTGATAACGGATATGACAATGCCGGAATTTATTGCCGGTCTCAAAGAGAGCCAGACCATTTTTCTGCCCTTTGGTTCAACCGAGGAACATGGTCAGCATCTGCCTCTGGATACCGATACGATGCAGGTTTATGCGACAGTTAAGGCGGCAGCAGAGACTCATAAGAGTTTTGTCGCGCCGCCAGTTCATTACGGTATATGTCGCAGTACTTCAGAGCATCCCGGAACTATTACTATCTCTTCAGATACATTCAGGGCCTTGGTGCGCGATCTGGTGAGAGGTTATTATGGACAGGGTCTGCGGAATTTTATCCTGATCTCGGGTCATGCCGGTAAAACCCATATCGGGGCTCTGATTGAAGTCGGAGAAGAGATGCTGAAAGAATTTTCCGATATCCGCCTGGCAGTAATCAACGAGTATGATTTTTGTTACAAGGCCGGTCGTGAGGTGATTGAGGTTGCGGGTGATTCGCATGCCGGTGAAGTTGAAACCGCCCGGATACAGTATCTTTTCCCTGACCTGGTTAAGGGAACATCAGAGCGTGAATTTCCCGATTTTCCTGACTATATCCTAGTGCGTAACAAACAGGCCTACTGGTCGGGTGGGGTCTGGGGTGATCCCGGTTTTGCTTCGCAAGAGAAGGGTGAGAAATTATGTCGTTTGACGGCGGCGGCCCTGGCTGAATTTGTTGTTGAGTTTGAAAAATTTGCTGAAAGAGGGTAGAGAATTTATAAATGCAGTTAATTGATTCACATTGTCATTTGAATTTAAAAGAGTTTGATGATGATGCTGCGGAAGCAGTTGAGCGGGCCCGGCTGGCCGGGGTCGAAAAGATGGTGGTTGTCGGTACCGATCTAGCCGATTCGATTACGGCTCTGGAAATAGCGCACCAGTATGATTCTGTTTTTGCCGCGATTGGAATCCATCCTCACAATTCGCAATCCGCGACCGAGTCTGACTATAAACGTCTGCGGGTTATGGCTGAAGACCAGAAAATTGCCGCTTACGGTGAAATCGGCCTGGATTTTTACCGCAACCATTCGCCCAAACCGGTACAGAGACGTGAGTTTGCCCGGCAGCTTAACCTTGCCGGTGAGTTGAAACTTCCGGTTATTATCCATGATCGCGAAGCGCACCAGGAAGTTTATGATATTATCCGGGCGGAAGAGGGCTATCTGCATGGTGGAGTGATCCACTGTTTCTCGGCCGATATCGCCTGGGCCCGGCGTTTTGTTGATCTCGGTTTTGTCATCTCGATTCCGGGCACCGTGACATTCCCCCGGAGTCAGATGCAGAAGGAAGTTGCGCAGCAGCTTGATCTGGACGATATTCTGATTGAGACAGATGCTCCCTTTTTAACGCCGGTGCCCTATCGTGGCAAACGCAATGAACCGGCCTATGTTGAATACACGGCCCGGGAGATCGCCAAGTTGCGCAATCTTGATCCTGATGAATTTGCGTTAGCAACCAGCCGAAATTGTGAACGTGTCTTTAATCTTAAAGGGTAAAGAGACACTTTGTATATTATTGTGAAACCTTAAGGAATTATTGATGAAATATTTATGTAAAGTTAATTCATGGTGGTTTTTAATAGCGTTTATTTTGCTGTTGATTTCTGTGTCTCCAGTTATGGCGGATTCGTTGCAAAAAACTGATTCAACCGCCAAAGAGGAACCGGCTGCTGTCACAACAGTAGTAATGAAAAAGAGTGAACAGGAGAAAATCCTAAGCCGAATCCGGCACAAATACAGCCTGAAAGATGCATATGCCGGCAGTTTTACGCAAAAGACCACTTATACGGACAGCAATGAAACCACTTTGAGTACCGGGCGGATCTGGATTCAGGGGCCGGATAAAATGCGTTGGGAGTATCAGCTGCCGGAAAAACAGCTGCTGGTCTCTGATGGTCAGACACTCTGGTATTACACTCCGGATTTGAATCAGGTTATGGTCGGTAAGATCAAGGATATCAAGGAGGCACGGGTAATCGTTAATCTTCTGGCAAAATTGAAATCGGAGCCGAAAAACCTTAAGCTTCGTTTAAGTCGCAAAGACAACCTGGTAACAGTTATTCTTTTACCGTTGGATGGTGACAAGGCTCCCGCATTTCAAAATCTGAAGATTATTTTTGCCGCCGATACATTGATGCTGCTGGAGACCCGGATGGAGGATCTTTTTGCCAACAAGATTGTTATTTCATATAAATGGAAGAGCGGCCCCGACCCGATTCTGCCGGCGGCTCATTTCAGTTTCATACCTCCGGCCGGATGTGATGTTATGCCTTTAGGGCAATAGTTTTTTGTCTGCGAAGCCGGAAGTCGGTTGACTTATTGAGTTCGAGTTGTTTACTTAAGCCATACTAAAATTTGTTACTAGTGGAAAGCCTTTGTCAGGTTTTTTAAATTAAAAAAGGAGAAATGATGCCCTGGGAATATAACGGAGATGAGAAAGAGAAGAAACCTGCTGATATTGAAGATATTATAAAAAAGGTCTTTAACCGGGCTGAAAAGGGGGTTGCCAACGGGCCTCCGGGCGGGCCGCTGTTATTGATTGCCATTCTTCTTGTCGGCTGGCTGGCAACCGGATTTTACATCGTTGCCCCGGATGAGCTTGGGGTTGTGAAACGTTTTGGTGAGGCGATCTACACAACCACGTCAGGTCCCCATTGGCATCTGCCAAAACCGATAGAGACTGTTTTAAAGCCCAAAGTTACTCAGGTAAAACGTCTGGAGATTGGTTTTCGCTCGATTTCCAGCGGGCCGCCGGCCCGCTACCAGATGGTGCCGCGTGAATCAATGATGCTGACCGGGGACGAAAATATTGTTAATGCCCAGTTTATTGTTCAGTATCGTATCGATGATCCGATCGCCTATCTTTTCAATATTAATAATCAGACTGAAACCGTGCGCGTGGCCACTGAAGCGGCGATGCGTGAGGTGGTCGGTAAGAATAATATTGATACGGTTTTGACCTCCGGTAAAAATAAAGTCCAGCAGGATTGTGTGAAACGTCTACAGGAAATCCTTAACAGCTATGACGCGGGAGTAACCATTGTTGCCGTCCAACTTCAGGATGTGCATCCGCCGAAACAGGTTATTCAATCCTTCCAGGATGTTGCCAGTGCGAAAGAGAATAAAATTCGCATGATCAATGAAGCTGAAGGTTACAGTAATGAAATCTTGCCCAAGGCGCATGGTAAAGCAACCCAAATGACAAACCAGGCACAGGCCTATAAAGCTGAACTGGTTAACCAGGCAACCGGTGAAGTGAGCCGTTTTCTAGCCAACCTCAAAGCCTATAAAGTGGCTCCGGAAATTACCCGGAAAAGGATGCAGTTAGAGATGATGGAAGGAGTTTTGCAGGATATTGACAAGATCATTATAGACCCCAAGCTAAATCGTTCGTTACTGCCTTTACTGCCTTTGGAAGCTAATCCTCAGCGTTTAAAGCAGAGTTCCAGTCAGTCAGCTCTGACCGGGTCACAATCTCAGGTCGGGAGGGTCAAATAATGAAAATAGCTAAATTAGGATTGATTATTGTCGTTATTCTTGCAGTTTTTATTTTCAATGGACTTTACGTCGTCGACCAAACTCAGCAGGCGATGGTTCTGCAGCTCGGTAAACCGGTAAAAGTTGTCAAAGATCCCGGTTTGAATGTGAAGATTCCATTTCTGCAGCAGGTAACCTATTTTGATCGGCGACTGTTGCATTACGATGCCGCGCCGGCGGAAATTATTACCAGTGACAAGAAAAATCTGGTGATTGACAACTATTCAAAATGGCGGATTACCGATCCTCTGAAATTTTTTCAATCAGTGCGCACCGAAGTTGGGGCCCAATCCCGACTTGATGATATTATCTATTCCCAGCTGCGGGTCGAGTTGGGTAAAGAGACCTTGATTGACATTGTTTCCAAAGTCCGGGAAGAGATTATGCATGTGGTTACTGTCCAGAGCAACGCCGCTGCTGCCGCATACGGAATTGAAGTGCTGGATGTTCGGATTAAGGCCGCTGATCTGCCGCGGGAAAATGAGAAACATGTTTTTACGCGTATGCAGGCTGAGCGCCAGCGCCAGGCAAAACGTTATCGTTCGGAAGGCGAAGAGAAGGCTATGAAAATCCGTTCCCGGGCAGATAGGGAGCGGACCATTATTATTTCTGAAGCCTACAAGGAGTCGGAAAAGATTAAGGGTGAAGGCGAGCAGACCGCAATTAAAATTGCCGCTGATGCTTATGGCCAGGATCCTGAGTTTTATGCTTTCTACCGTTCGTTGCAGGCCTACACCAAATCACTCGGACAAAAAACCACTGTGGTTATGGACCGTGATGGTGCATTCTTGAGTTACTTCAAGTAAGATTTATGTGAAAAAGTAGAGTTTCGTGCAGATTTACAATAATTATCGTGATCAATGTTTGCCACCGCAGAGTCAAGTGGTGGCAATCGGCAATTTTGACGGTGTCCATTTAGGGCACCGTTCTCTTTTTGCCTTAGCCTGTGCCCGGGCAAAAGCTTCGGGCCTTCAAAGTGCGGTTTTAACTTTTCGACCGCACCCCATGAAACTTTTGTTTCCCTCCCGCCGCATTTTTCTGATTACTTCTTACGAAAGAAAAGCTGATCTGATTGCATCCTGTAATATTGACAATCTCATAATTGCACCATTTGATCATGAGTTTGCCAATTTGACTGCAGGTGAGTTTGCTCGCCAGGTCATCGTCCAGCACCTCGGTGCGGCCGTTGTTATTGTTGGCGAAAACTACGCTTTCGGCCGCAACCGGGAGGGGTCGTTGGCGACCCTTTGTGAATTTGGAGAACAATTAGGTTTTACAGTTGAGGTGGCGCCCGCTTTTCAGATCGAAGATGAGCTCGTCAGCAGCACCAAGATCCGGGCCGCAATAATGCAGGGAGACATTGAGCAAGCCTCCCATTTCCTCGGGCGTGAGTGTGCCATTACCGGAAAAGTGGTACGCGGTAAAGGCCGGGGCCGCGGAATCGGCTTTCCGACTGCCAATCTGGTTTCCGAAGTCGAACTTTATCCGAAAGAGGGCGTTTACGCCGTTTGGGCAGAATATCAGGGCCGGCGGCTGATGGGGGTCATGAATATTGGTTACAATCCGACCTTTGCCGATACCGGCCTGACGGTTGAGGTCCATATTCTCGATTTTGATGAAGATCTTTATGGCTTGGAGTTGAAAATTATTTTTGTTAAGCGCCTGCGTTCGGAAAAGAGTTGTTCCGGGATTGAAGAGTTACAATTGCTGATTGCAGCTGATGTTGCTAAAGCTCGTAAAATTCTCTCTTTTGCCCTTGCAACTTAAACTCTTTTGTGCTAACTAGGCCGCGTTCCAAAAACGCACGCTCTCTTGTTTTGATTGGATGAATTTTAATCAAGCTGCAGATACCATGGTGCCGGGTGGTCCGGTTGGTATAGGTATGAAGAGAGCGGAGGATCAACCAACATCTTTTATGTAAGGAGTAACAACATGGCTATGGTAACAATGCGCCAGCTGTTGGAGTCAGGTGTTCATTTCGGACATCAGACCAAACGCTGGAACCCGAAAATGAAAAAGTACATCTTTGGGGCCCGCAATGGAATTTACATTATTGATCTGCAGAAAACTGTAAAACTCTACCGGACTGCCTATAAGGCAATTGTCGATACGGTCGCCGACGGTGGTGAGGTTCTGTTTGTCGGTACTAAACGGCAGGCACAGGAGAGTATTAAGGAAGCTGCAGTCAAATCGGGTATGCACTGGGTTAACAGCCGCTGGCTTGGCGGGATGATGACTAACTTTGATACGATCAAGAAAAGTATCAATCGTCTGCATAAACTCGAAGCTATGAAAGCTGACGGAACCTATGAATTGCTGCCCAAAAAAGAGGTTCTGAAGCTTGAGAAAAAGCGTGAAAAATTAGAGAAGAACCTGGGCGGTGTCAAAACCATGAAAAAACCGCCGGCCTGTATTTTTGTTATTGATACCCGGCGTGAATCGATTGCGGTTGCTGAAGCCAACAAACTCGGAATCCCTGTAGTCGCAATTGTCGATACGAACTGTAATCCCGATATCGTTGACTTTGTTGTGCCCGGTAATGATGATGCCATTCGTGCGATTAAACTCTTCTGTAAAAGTATCTCTGAAGCTTGCGTTGAAGGTAAGAACCTGCGCGAAGAGAGAAAGCAGACTAAAGATGAAGAGGATGTTGAAGTCGTTGTTGACAGCGGCAAAATGCCGATTGTCGAAAGAGTCGGGGATGTTGAAGAAGCCAAGGTGGAAGAGGCCAAAGCTTAATTTGGCAGTTTATTAACAATACTTCGCAAAATTCCTGATATTTCAGGAATTTTGCGAATGATATATATGTATAGTATGGAGAAGATATAATGGCTCAGATTACTGCGGCGATGGTCAAAGAGTTAAGAGATAAGACCGGTGCCGGGATTATGGATTGTAAAAGCGCACTGAAAGAGAAAGATGGCAATGTCGAAGAGGCGCTGATTACGCTGCGTGAAAAAGGGCTGGCTTCAGCTGCCAAGAAAGGCGGGCGTTTGACCTCTGAAGGTCTGGTTGCCTCCTATATTCATGCCGGTGGTAAGATCGGAGTCATGGTTGAAGTTAACTGTGAAACTGATTTTGTGGCCCGGACGGATGCTTTCGTTGCCTTCGTTAATGATATCGCGATGCACATTGCGGCTGCGGCCCCGGTAGCCTTGACTCGTGAAGATATGCCGGCAGATGTAGTTGCAACCGAGCGCGGTATCTTCCGGACTCAGGCTCTGGATTCAGGTAAGCCGGAGAAGATTGTCGATAAAATTATTGAAGGTAAAATTGAGAAGTTCTTCAAAGAGAGCTGTCTTATGGAACAGGCTTTCGTTAAGGATACCGATCTCTCGATTGAAGATTATGTTAAAGAGATGATTGCCAAAACCGGTGAAAACCTGAGTATCCGGCGTTATACCCGTTTTGTTATGGGAGAAGGACTTGAAAAAAGAAGTTGTGATTTGGCGCAAGAGGTTGCCGACCAGCTTAAGTAATACGTAACTCCAATCAGGGGCGGCAGATCAGCACTTGCGCCCCTGACTTTTATAACCTGTTTTCCAGACCTCATTATCTGACTGGAAGGTGAGCTTAAATTGTCGAAACAAACTACCGATATCATTAAGAGTCCAGAACTGGCTTTCAGCCGGGTTTTATTGAAACTTTCTGGAGAGGCTCTGATGGGATCCGGTGAGTATGGCATTGAGCCTGAGGCAATTGCCGGTTTTGCTAAAGAGGTAGTTGAAATCCATGATTTAGGATTGCAGACCGCAGTTGTAATTGGCGGTGGCAATATCTTTCGCGGGATTACAGCTTCGGCCAAAGGCATGGATCGGTCAACCGCCGACCATATGGGGATGCTGGCAACCGTAATCAACGGTCTCGCACTGCAGGACGCAATTGAGCGCTTCGGTGTTAAAGTCCGGGTGATGAGTGCGATTTCCATGCATGAAGTTGCCGAACCCTATATCCGCCGCCGGGCCGTGCGACATCTTGAAAAAGGCCGGATTGTAATTTTTGTTGCCGGAACCGGCAATCCTTTTTTTACAACTGATACGGCCGCCGCTCTGCGGGCGATGGAAATTCAGGCTGATATTATCCTGAAAGCTACGAAAGTTGATGGTATCTATGATTCTGATCCGGTAGTAAACCCGGATGCCAGACGCTTTGAGAGTCTCACTTACCTTGATGTTCTTCAACGCGGTTTGAAAGTTATGGATGCGGCTGCAGTTTCAGTCTGCATGGATAACAATCTGCCGATTCAGGTTTTCAACTTGACTCAACCCGGAAATATCCGCCGTGTAGTTTGTGGTGATGATATCGGTACCCGGGTGAGTAACTGATTTTTTTAAGGAGTTTGAGATGAGCCAGGATATGGTTACAGAAGTTCTCGACGAATGTAAAGCCGGGATGCAGAAAGCGATTGAAGCGTTAACGCGTGAATTGGGCCGGGTGCGTACTGGCCGGGCTTCTCTTACTTTGCTGGACGGGATTAAAATTGACTATTTCGGCACACTGACCCCTTTGAATCAGGTTGCTTCTCTGGCCATCCCCGAGAGTCGGATGATTTCGATTCAGCCCTGGGATACCTCAGTTATTCCTATAATTGAAAAAGCCATCAATAAATCTGATTTAGGGATTAACCCGAGTAATGACGGCAAGCAGATTCGTCTGGCTATACCCCGGCCGACTGAAGAGCGGCGTAAAGAGCTTGTAAAAGTAGTTAAGAAGATCGGTGAAACCGGAAAGATATCAATACGTTCCAATCGCCGGGATGCGATAGAGATGCTTAAAAGTCTGGAGAAGGATAAAGATATCAGTGAAGATGAAAACAAGCGCGGTCAGGCTGATATTCAGAAACTGACAGATGATTTTGTTAAAAAAGTTGATGATATAATTGTTGAAAAAGAGAAAGAGGTTATGTCAATTTAGTATTTGATGTATCCGTAAGAAGTTTTTTAAGTCGCTTTTTTGGTTGGCGGCTAAATAGTGTGCGTTTGATGGCTGATCTCTGGTTTTTAAGCAAACACTAAATAAAAACCGTAACAATAGTGAAAATATAGAGATTTTCTCCATTGTTACGGAACCCTAAAATGGAGGAAACGATGTACGTAATCAATGATGAGTGTGTTGCTTGTGGTACTTGTGCAGAAGAGTGTCCGGAAGATGCAATCAGCGAAGCTGGTGATGTTTATG
>JAOZKP010000688.1 GCA_029935295.1 bacterium
AAAAAAGGGGGGAAGCGTAATCGTTACCACTTCCCCCCTTCTCGTTCACTCATTTAACTTTTACGACTTTGTAAAGTCATCAAAAAGGAATATCATCCGGCCCGGAATCGGGGGCTGAAGCCTGACCGTAAGGAGCCTGTGCTGCAGGAGCGGCCTGAGGTTCCGGTGCAGCAAAACCACCGCCCTGACCGGCACTCTGGCCGGCACCGCCGGCAAACCCCTGGCCCTGATTCTGGTTCTGGCCGCCGCCAAAACTGTTCTGACCACCGCCGTAACCTCCACCCTGGCCACCGCCTTGAGCTCCATCACGACTACCAAGCATCTGCATATTGCCGGCAATAATCTCAGTTGTATAGCGTTTCACACCGTCCTGTTCCCAGGAACGGGTCTGCAACCGTCCTTCAAGGTAGATCTGTTTGCCTTTATGCAGCCATTTGGCACAAATTTCAGCCAGCTTGCCAAAAGCAATAATCCGGTGCCATTCGGTACGCTCCTCACGCTGTCCATCTTTCACCCAGCTGTCACTGGTCGCTAGGTTAAAAGTGGTAAAAGGATTACCGCTGCTGCCGTATTTCATCTCCGGATCCGCCCCCAGATGCCCTACCAGAATTACTTTATTTACTCCCGCCATTTTCAATCTCCTTTTGCACAAAAATAGAGTGTCGATTAGCAACTGTTTTTCTTCCAAATTACAACATACGACTTTTTCTTAATATAATCAAGTTGTAAAAATATGGAAAATAATATTGTGTTTTTTTTTACTATCTGCTAGGAGGCAAACCGGATTTATTAATTGCTCCCGGTACCGGTCTCTTTCAGTTTTCCGGGTCGGGTTAAACCAGTAACGATGTTTTTTAAGGAGATAAAAAATGGGTGAGATTAAAACTGTTGGAGTTGTCGGTTTCGGAGTCATGGGTGCGGCTATAGCTTTAAATGCTGCGGGTGCCGGATACAAAGTTATCTACAAAGAACTTAACGATGAACTGGTCACCAGTATGTTTGAGCGCTGGGTTACGAAACCGTTGGGCAAAAGAGTCGCTAGGGGCAAAATCAGCCAGGACGACATGGACAAATTGACCGGCCAGATCAGCGGCACCAGCAGCTACGCCGACCTGAATGAGTGTGACCTGGTTATCGAAGCAGCGATCGAAAAGATG
>JAOZKP010000689.1 GCA_029935295.1 bacterium
CCTGTGGTTAAAATCTTCGCCTGCCTTGCACTCAAGAAAATTGTCAGGTTTTCGGTCAGGCACTAGTTTGCACGTATTTTCATGGTTTTTAGTACCTTACAGGTTATTTTCTGAACAAAAAAAGATTTAAAAATCAGAAAATGTTCTGATAAGAGTACTTATTTGCGGGCCGTAAAGACCCGTTTGGGTTGCGGGATTTGTTCCCGCATTAGAGTATTTTCCTCGGCCAGATTTTGTACCGCCTGGTTTTTCAGTTCATAAAAGATGTCTGTAACCTGTACCTGTTGCGGGCAATTTTCCTGGCATTGGTAACAGGTCAGACAGCTCCAGAGCATGCGGGAGCCTAGCGCAATTTCGGTCAGGCCTGACGCCAGACAATACATGATCTGATGTGGCAACAGATCCAGTTCTGCTTCCGGATTTCCATAATTTTTAACCACTGGACAGGAGGTTGTACAGGTCTGGCAACCGAAACAGGCGGTAAAATTGTTGGCCAACAATCCCGCATCCTGATACGAAACAGCTTTTATTGGTAATGAAAATATTTTGGCCGGCTCGGTCAGAACCTTGAAATCTCCGGCCAGAGCCCGGCCGGTTGCGCTCAACGGTTTCTGGTAGGTTTCTGGAGACAGTTCTTGACGATTCAGACTGCGAACCAGGGAGAGCGGTGAAAGCATGATCGGTTGCGAAGATTCCTGCTGCAACAACTCTTCTCGAACATTAAGCCATAACTGTTTAAGATTGATTCCGGCAGGACAAACCACCGTACAGCGGTCACAGTTTGTACAAAGATAGACTCCTTCGATAATTGCCCCGCGCTGAGCCTGATTGAGAGATTTACCGTGCACCATCAATTTTAAAAAAGTCATTTTTTCAGATGGCAGAATGCAGGGATTGCCCCGGGCTTCATAAACCATCACTGCAGAGCAGTACTGGTTACAGGTTCCACAGTGAGTGCAGGCATCAAGTTCCAGCATTTGCCGGGTCATGACATTAATCGAATTAGATTTTTCCGACCTCATCACGGCATTGGTCAGCAGACTTAAAGGGGTTGAGATGACATGAAACATTTTGCTGAAGGGGAGATAGGCAAGACCTAGAAAAACCGCTAAAATATGCAGGAAATTAAGAATCTTGACAGATCCGGCCCGATCCAA
>JAOZKP010000263.1 GCA_029935295.1 bacterium
TAATTCTCGTTTGCAGCTGGTTTCTCTTCCAGGCCACGCTGGAGTCAATTCGTACGCTTCAGGAGTATTATAAACTTCTTGAAGGACTGTAAAAAAGTGAGGTTTTAGAACTCGCCAGGGAAATTCCATATGTTAGATTATCTGACTTACTGCATTGTTGCGACTTTCCTGTTAATTTGCTAGTCACGGCTCAATGTTATCCCTGCATTAAGAAAGGATAAAACCTCTTGACATTAAGATGATTCAATATTAAAAGTTGATTAATCTTAATATTTGACGGTACAATCATGTGGATTGAAAGAGAAGTTAAGACGCGGATTAATCGTTCTGCCGGCTCGCGACCGGTAGTTCTTCTGACCGGGGCCCGGCAGACCGGCAAAAGTTCTTTGTTGAAGCGGCTTTTTCCTGAATGCCGGTATATTACATTTGATTATATACGGCAGGTTGAGGCAGCGAAGGAATCACCGCAGCAGTTTTTGCGACAATGTGACGGACCGACAATTCTTGATGAAATCCAATATGTTCCGGAACTTTTCCGCGAACTTAAAATCCAGGTTGACAAAGAACGTGATACTTATGGGAAATGGATAATTACCGGCAGCCAGCGATTTGAATTAATGGAGCAAGTCAGTGAGAGCCTGGCTGGACGTATTACGGTTATCAACCTTGAAACTCTTAGTGCAATGGAACTAAGAGAGAGTAAAGTTGAACGAACAGCCGATTTCCTTTGGCGGGGCGGTTATCCCGAGCTTTGGAGCAACCCTTATCTGGAACTAGAAGATTTTTTTGAGAACTACCTGAGAACCTATATAGAACGCGATCTGAAACAGATTGTCGAGGTGAAAAATCTTAACGATTTCAGAAGATTTTTCAGAGTGCTTGCTGTAAGAATCGGACAACTCATAAACTATCGCGATATTGCCAAGGATGTCGGGGTTGCAGATGTTACGGTCAAACGCTGGCTCCACGCCCTCGAAATGGGTGGTTTGATCACGCTGTTGCCACCATTTTTTGCCAATATCGGTAAACGTCTGGTCAAGGCCCCTAAACTCTATTTTAACGATCACGGCCTGGCCTGTTATCTACTCGGCATAGTTGAGGCTGAAACCTGGTCGGCGCATACTCATCGAGGCAACTTGTGGGAGAACCTGGTTTTGATGGAGTTGATCAAGAATAATCACCTGCTGCCGGGGCGCGAATTGTTCTTTTATCGGGATCAAAATGGAGTGGAAGTTGACTTTATTATCGAACAAGGTAACAAAATTACGCTTTTGGAAGCAAAATCCGGTGAGAAGGTTGACAACCGGAAGCTGAATTTCAAAAAGATTGCGCCGCTTCTTAATGAAAAATACCAGATTGAGTGCGTAGTCGCACACTCTCCCCTGGATGATATTGTGGTTGAACTTAAGAACTACAAATCCTACAACCCGCTTAAAGTAAATTTTATCCCGTTTAAGCAGGTTTAATTTAGAGCTTTAGCTTCGCCCTACTTGGTGAATTTCAAAATTGAAAAAGTCCTCTAAAAATCGATTGACGCCGCAGCAGGAGTCACTCTTTCCCGGCGATACTCTTTTTTGTAAAATTGCCCGGGCAGTGTGCCGGGCGGGAACCCTGCCGCGGAAAGAGCTCTACGAGACCTGGGAAGTTGCAAAAAGGGTGCGCCGACGCTACCGCGGCGGCCGGGTTTTGGATCTCGCCTGCGGCCACGGCCTTCTGGCCCATATCATGCTCATCCTTGATGACAGTTCGGAAATGGCGATTGCAGTCGATAAAAATATCCCCGCAAACGCTGAAAACTTGTCCAACACTCTGATTTCAGCTTGGCCGCGCCTGCAAAATCGGATTATTTATAAAAATATTTCCATCGAGGAAGTTGATGTTCGGCCGGATGATATCGTAGTCTCAGCGCATGCCTGCGGCACTTTAACTGATCTGATTATTGCCAAAGCCACAGCCCAACTTGCACGAGTAGCAGTACTTCCCTGTTGTCATGATTTACGACAATCTCCAACCTGTGGACTTGAGGGCTGGATGGAAAAAACTTTGGCCGTAGATACAATCAGAGCCGTAGAGCTCAGAGCCAAAGGCTATAAAATTATAGCCCAAAATATCCCTGATGAAATCACGCCCAAAAACCGGCTGTTGATGGGCGAGTATGAAAAAAAACTCGGAGAGCGGTAGAATAAAATGAGTAACATGAAAAATCGACGCGCCCGGCTGCAGGAGATCATTTTCCGAACGGACACCCCGGCCGGCAAAACTTTTGATGTCCTCCTGATTGTCAGCATCTTCCTGAGCGTCATTGTCGTAATGGTGGACAGTGTCGCAGCCATCAATGCCACCCATGGTCGCCTGATTTTCCAGCTGGAATGGTTTTTCACTCTCCTTTTTACAGTTGAATACCTACTCCGCTTAAATTGCGCCGAAAATCCTCGGGATTACGCCACCAGTTTCTTCGGCATAATTGACCTGCTCGCAATTTTGCCCAGCTATCTGAGTCTGCTGTTGCCCGGAGCGGAAATTTTTCTGGTAATCCGGATCCTTCGGGTTCTGCGCATCTTCCGAATCTTAAAACTGGCCCAATTTATGGGCAGTGCGAATCTATTAATCAAAGCCTTAAGAGCCAGCAGGTACAAAATTACGGTCTTTCTGTTCGCAGTTTTAAGTCTGGTGATTATCTTTGGCTCACTCATTTACGTCATCGAGGGTGGACAAAATGGGTTCTCCAGTATTCCGAGAAGTATCTACTGGGCAATCGTCACCATGACCACGGTGGGCTACGGCGACATCTCTCCCAAGACTGGCTTCGGCCAAACCCTGGCGGCCCTGATCATGATTGTCGGCTACAGCATCATCGCCGTCCCGACCGGAATTGTTACCGCCGAAATCACACAGCAATTAAAAAAGCAAAGCCGCGACCGATCCTGCTCGCAATGCGGCGCCGATAACCATGACGACGATGCCGACCACTGCAAATACTGCGGTACATGTTTATGATTGCTAATAAGGTGAGTGCTTTTGGGGGAATATTCGGGCGGGGATTAAAGAGCGGCCTCCAGACCACCCGCAGTCTCGCATTGATTATAGTACCGGTTTATATGATTATTACACTGCTGGGAAAGACCCCGGTTTTAAAGTTAATCGGCCATTTTTTTCGCCCTTTAATGGAGTTTATCGGTCTGCCGGGTGAGGCGGTAATGGGGGTAGTTTTAGGCAACGTTTTAAATCTCTACGCCGCCATCGGCGCCGCCACCCCCTTACAGCTTAATCAAAAACAGATGACGGTATTTGCTCTTTTTCTGCTGCTATCACATAGTTTACCGCTTGAAGCTGCGGTCAGCCGCATGGCTGGAGTTAAGGCCTGGCCGTTTATCATTCTGCGGCTCGGGGCCGGCTTTTTTCTGGCTGCGGGCCTCAATTTTTTCTGGGTCTGATTATGGATTCGGGAAATTTTTTACAGATTATCGGAATAGGTTTAACTGGTGCCGGCCGGCAGGTTCTTCAGATTGCCCTGATTGTAATCCCCTTGATGGTGGTGATGCAGTTTCTGGAAGAGCTCAATATTCTGAAAAAAGTTTCACGACATCTGGAAAAGGTGGTTTCCGTACTCGGCATCTCCGGCGCCGGCGCCCTGCCATTGCTGGTGGGCATGACCCTCGGCCTGGCCTACGGTGCCGGGATGATAATTAAATACGGCAAGGATGGTAAATTAACCCACCGCGAAATGGTCCTGATAATTACATTTCTCTCTCTGAACCACTCCCTTTTTGAGGATGTCCTCCTCTTTGTCGCGATCGGGGCCCAGGGAACTGTGCTGCAGGTTATCCGCATGGCTGCAGCGATCCTGGTGACGGCAACTCTGGCACGATTTCTCAAACCTGATGCCCACATCGAGCATACCTGATAACTGTGTTGTCCGCACTCCCAAACTTTGTAAAATCAACAAATACCCAGAAGTCAAGCCTGACCCCAGTTTGCTGACTAAAGATTGCAAACCGAGAAGGCACGGGCTTAGGCTTCGCCCCTCCGTAACTGGGGTCAAACTTGACATGTTGCTGGGAAACGCAAATGTCAATTATGACCCCAATCGAGAAAGCGAGGTTGACATCCAAACCGGGACGCTTGTGCCCGATAGGGTGCATGTTGCTGGGAAACGCAAATGTCAATTATGACCCCGATCGCCACATAACAGACAAAACCCACTCTGTCTCGATTGG
>JAOZKP010000690.1 GCA_029935295.1 bacterium
CAAGAAAAAAGGTGGTACGTATTACGCAGGAATTAATGCCGAAAGTTGTGATTAGAAGAGGTTAAATTATGCATATGTACTCCAAGATATATCAATTCGCTGCATCAGTCGGGGCTTTGGAAGGATATGTTTATAAAAAGGCCAGTGCGGATGAGTTGGGGTTGCCGGCTTTGACGGTCTGGACTGATAATATCTGTGAGGCCTACAATTATCTGCCGCCTGAGGTTCTGGCTGAATTTCAGGAACATCTGGATCGGACGCTGGGCCGGGCCCTGCATTCACTGAAACCGGTTCTTGGAGATGAGCATGAACTGGTGCAAAAGTTACAGTCGCTGTTTAAAGGTGTGGCTGAGATGCCGGATTCGGCCGATGATTTCAATAAACAGAAATGGTTTGAGTAGTTCAGGTAATGGAACGAAAATCAGCCTTTAGTGGTGAAATTGTCAAAGGTGCGGGTGCAGCGGCCTTTTTTACCCAGCTGGACTGGGTTGTGGCGCAGTGCGTTGCCAAGTTGGGGTTTGCCCCCTTTCCGGGAACCTTAAACATTAAACTCAAGAGTGGTAGTGAGCTCGATAAAGATATCCTTGATCAAGACAGTGTGATCGAACTTGTCTCTCCTGACCCGGCATTCTGTTCGGCTCAGGTGGTGTCGGTTTTACTGGAGGGGGTTCGCGCCGTCGTGATAATCCCGGAGGAAAAGGTCAGGATTCATGGTTGGGATATCGTGGAAATTATGGCTCCGGTAAGTCTGCAGAAAGCCTTAAGCAAGCAGGAAGGTGACCTGGTATCCGGAGTTTTTGTTGATGCTGCCGCCCGTCAGCAAAGGACACCGTTAAAGGTCATAACTAAGCTTGCAGTCGAAACGGTTATGCTCGATCTTGATGGCACGATTATCGATTCAGTTGGAATCTATTACGAAATTGTTAAAGTGACTCTGAAAGAGCTGAGTTTGCCGGAAGTTTCGACTGCACAGATTCGTCAGGCCAATCAGAATGGCCGTTTCCTCTGGGAAAAACTGTTTCCTGTGGAGATGTTCGGGAATCAGACTCATCTGCAGGATGAAGCCTGGGCGATTGCCCGCAGGATCTCACCGGAAATGTTTAAACAGCGGGTTACATTACTGCCGGGGGCGGCGGATTCATTGCGTAAGGT
>JAOZKP010000691.1 GCA_029935295.1 bacterium
TTGTCAAGATCAAAGTTGGATATTTGAATCGGTTTTAATGAATTGAGTATCCATGGCGCCAGGTCTGAGTCTTCTGAAAAATCATACTCAAGGTCGGTTATACACCAGACACCGCTGACCAGTAGACGGGGATTATTTTTGATGATTGCAGAGTTGATCGGAATGTTTTTGATACCAAGATTTGAAAACCTGGCCTCGTAACAATCTTTTTTCTCATTCAAGGTAACACTGACTTTGTCGATCACCTTGTGGCGGCGCTTTTCCTTGACAATAGATTTTACCAGCTCCGCCTCATTACGATGGACAAAATGGTTGCGCAGAATCTCCTTGACGGTTTCAATTCCGGTTTGAATGCTGGCTTCATCCGAGGTTGCACAATATTGACCCAGCAGGTATTCAAGAACGTATGAAGGTACAATCGCATTGCCTTTGACAATTTTCGCCAAATCTTTGCGAACAACCAGCCCCGGAAAAAGATCGTTGATTTTTGTATCGAAAGTATTCATAGTTTTTTATTGGTACCTTGCACAATCTAAAATTATTGGTGCACTCGTATAAAGTCCCGGAATTTTTTACGACGCCATCAAAAATCAAAATCGGTTTCAAATGAACGGCGTATTTTATAGACTGAACTTTTGTACTCGCTGAAATGCGAAGTTTCAACGATGTTTTCGTCAAGCCGGAGGATGACCTCCTGATCGTTAAGACTGTCGGCCTTTTTTGATAGTATAAAACGCGCTTTAACTTCACGGTCGCGGGAGTTTTCCGAAAGAGAATCAAAAATCAACTCATGTCGGTCGGAGATCAGCTCTCCGGCACGGCTATAAATAGCAGCTCTCAAGGTACGGGGCTGAATTTTATCAGTTACTGCCTGGTGTTGATAAAAGATGACCGCAATCTGGCCGGAAGTAATGGTCTGATTACCCCCCTGGAGGATATCAACTTCAACCAGAGAAACATCACTGGCCCGTTTTTTGTTGATTTTTATAACCGGCAGAATAATCTCCTGCAAGCTGGCGCCGCCGTGGACAAAGCGGCTGCCGGAACCCTGAAGCCGCAAACGACTGATTGATCGAGGCAGAGCAATCTCATCATTACCGGCAAGACCCACCTGATTTGCCGTAAATATTTTGCAGGAGTCATTGGCGTAAA
>JAOZKP010000692.1 GCA_029935295.1 bacterium
CGTCGTAATCGCCGGGAGTGGGAATGCAGTCAGTCGTCCCGTAAGTGGGCGTCGATTGATCCTTGATATACCATTTATGACTACCAGGATAAAACAACGATATATCATGAAGCCCATCATTATTAAAGTCAACCCTATTCGCACTAAAAAAAACTGGGTAATCCCATGATGAACAGGGGTCAAAAACATTCATGACGATCATTTCCGCATTGGGCCAAGAAGAGCTAAACGGCCCCTTATATGGGCCGCCATTGGCCCGGCCGATACCGATAAAACCCTCCATTCCCGGGGGGCCGCTGTTGTCATTGTAGGGATACCACAAAATAGCGTGGCGGTGTCCCCATGAAGGACCAGAATCATCATACATCCACATGTACACAGAACGTTCAATGGGCAGAGGAATAAACGTTGTTGAAACAAATACCGCCAGATTTTCAGCAATGTTCAAAAAATCATGGCAGGCATTAATGAGAGGGTTTGCATTCAATCGCTCCCAAGGAGTACTGCCGTCGGCATCGTGCCCCCACGCATCATTATCCAACAGGTAGTCGGCATAGGCTTGAGCCACTCCCTCCACATTGGGTTCAACCCCATGAAGAGGAACAAGCCCCCGGTCAAAACGCTCCACATTGACCAACCAGAGCGCCTTCTCGCTGTCGCTCAAACCATCCCAGATTACCTGATCCGGCAACTCAATATCTGACAATGCGGTGCCTAGTTCGGTGTTCTCATGCTGACGAGCACCATTGAAGGCACACTCAATATCAAAAACAGTTGAAGTTCCGCATGCCCATTCAATATCTGTCAATGGATCATTCGGATAGTTGGAATCATCGGCAAACAAAAATTGCGACATAAACAGCAGACATAGTATCACCTGAATACTCAGAACAACTGATTTTTGCATTGTTGACATCCTGTCAAGAAAACGTATTAAATTTTTCATCTCACTTTACTCTTGGCTTAAGATGATGGAAAATTTAGGATAAGAGAGGTGTGACGGAAATCTCTTCAACCGTGAGAGTCAGCAGATCACTACCACACTATATTCCCACCGTTAAGTTCGCTCATCGCATACCTAATCGCCAAGTTGCCGGCCAGAGGGATCATGTCGCCATTTCCGTAAGTTAAGACCCCGATATTGCG
>JAOZKP010000693.1 GCA_029935295.1 bacterium
ACATTCGCAACCCCGATCTCTTTGAGAAACATTGAGATCATAGCACTGGCAGAGATTGAATCCCCGACACTAACCATCACGTATTCAAGTTCAGCGACGCCGGTCTGTTCCAATACTTCCTTCTCTCTGGCGTCAGCCAGATAAACTTGATTTAAATTTGCCTGGGCCTGTTTGATGTGAACCGGATTATTATCAAGCCCCAAGACATCATGCCCGAGTTCAACCAGGTATTCAGCAAAACGCAGGCCGAACTTCCCTAAACCAATCACACCTATCTGCAGTTTTTCTTTAACCATACCAATCCCCTACAAAAATATCAACCCGCACATCAGCCAATCAAAGGATGCTCCTCGGGCCACTCAAAAAGCTCTTTACGCTGATAACTCTGAATCGCAGCAACCAGAACAATCGGCCCCAGCCGGCCGGCAAACATCAGAATAATAATAATCAACTTGCCGATGCCGGTCAATTTCGCGGTTAGCCCTAAACTTAATCCTACCGTAGCAAAGGCGGAAACTGTTTCAAAAAGAATTTTCAGCTCCAGATCACGGCTCTGCGGATGCGGAACCAGACCGCCTTCTGTAATATTGAGCAAGAAAGCAGCCGAAAGAATTATAACAACCGAGAAAGAAAGTAATACCAGAGCCTGATGAATAGCTTGTCGATCAACAGCGAACCGACCGATAACCGCCTGGGAACGGCCTTTGAGCTGGGCCCAGAGAAAAGCTGTCAAAACCCTAAAAGTACCAATTTTGAGACCACCGGCACAGGAACCTGAACCGCCGCCGATGAACATCAAAACAATCATGAGGTAGAGTGAGACATTTGTCATGGTATTAAGATTAACTGTATTAAAACCGGCAGTTCGGCAGGTAACTGATTGAAAAAGTCCAACCAGTAAAGTAACAGCCCGCCCGGTTCCGGGCTGGGCCGCACAATTCTCAAAGAAAGCTATACCGATTCCACCGGCGAGGATCAGAAAAATTGTCGATGAAATGATAATCCGGCTGTACCAGCTGATCTTTTGGGTTCTTGAATTCAACGGTACCTGCCGAGACAAACGGTCCCGCCAGCGTTGCAGAGTTGTACCCAGCCAGCCATTAAGTTCAACAATCACCGAAAAACCGATACCGCCGCTGACTAT
>JAOZKP010000054.1:0-1983 GCA_029935295.1 bacterium
TGATTAAGGTATCAATGTGAAATAACTTGACAATTTGAAAGGGCATTTGCTAGAAGTCTGGCGGTAGTTGGTTAGAATATATTATTCTGGATGGAGGTTTCTTAAGGGTGCGTAGAATTGCCTGTCAGAATTTCAAGGGCGGTACCGGCAAAACGACAACCGTGATCAGCTTGGCCCATTGTCTGGCAAAGGCTGGTGAGAAGGTTTTAGTCGTTGATCTCGATGCTCAAGGGAATATTGCTGAGAGCTTCGGGATTGAGAGTGAAAATTCCCTCTATGACCTCTTGGTCGATGGTAAACCTTTAGCTGAGTGTCTGGTTGAGGTGCGGGAAAATCTTTTCTGCCTGCCGTCAAACCGGACGGTTGCTGCCTGTGAAACTGTACTTGTTACCCGGCCCCGGCGGGAAGAGGCTTTGAAAAGAGCTTTGGCTGATGTCGAAAAAGTGATTCCGGGAATCAGTGTAGTACTGCTCGACTGTTCACCCTCACTTTCGATTTTAAGTCAGAATGCCCTGGTGTTTGTCGATGAGTTGCTGTTGCCGGTGAGTATGGATTATCTGGCAATGGTCGGTGCCGGCCAGGTTTTTGAAAATTTAGAAATGATCGAAGAGTATTTTGAAAAGAAGGTTAAGGTCTGCGGGATTCTGCCGACCTTTTTTGATAAACGGGTTAATGTCAGCAAAGATGTTTTGGCAGCCCTGATTGAGAGTTATGGAGATCTGGTTTTGCCGCCGGTGCGGATTGATACCAAGGTACAGCAGGCTTCCAGTCGGCAACAGACAATTGTTGAGTTCGGGGGTGCATCCCGGGCTCGTGAAGATTATCAGAATGTTTATGAGGAGTTGTTTGGATGACAACCAAAAAAGAGAAAAAGGGCGTAAAAAAGGCAAAAGTCGTAAAAAACAGCAGCCCCGCCGGCAAAATTGCAAAACGTGTAAAATCTGCCAGTGGGCGCAGTAAAGTGGTTGCTAAAAGTCCGGTGGCGAATGAGATTAATAAAGAGAAGATGGCCGCTTTTTTCAGCATCGGTGGTCTCAAGGAGCCGGTAGCCGTTGAAGAGAAAGTCAAGTCTACAAAAGCCAAGCCCGAACCGATAGCGGCAGTTACGTCGGAAACCTCAGCTTCGGTACCTCCGGTGGAGAAGAAAACAGAGCCGGAAGTCAAGGTTGCTGAAGTGTCGGAAAAAATTACGCCGGAAGTTCCGGAGGTCAAAGTCGTAAGTGAAGATCAGAAACCGGAAAAACAAAACCGGAAAGACCAAACATTAAAAGACCAAACATTAAAGGAAAAGAAAGGTGAAATCAAAATGACAACAACCGAACCAGTTAAAAGCAGCTCTAAAGATTCCGGCAGTATCAGCATTCTGCCGATTTTTGTAATTTTATTTTGCATGGCCGCTTTCTGGCTTTACTATGTTTCGTCCGCACCGTTACAAAAAGCCGCCGCAACTATGGTGGAAGAGGGGCAGACGCAAATATTGAAACTTGAGAAAAAAGTTAAGGGTCTGCAGGCGATAATTGCTGGATTGCAGGTTGAACTCAAAGTTCTGCAGAACTCGGCGCAGCAGAATCAGGCGGTTACCGTCAAGAAAGCTGCTGCGGCGAAAACGGTTAAGGATTCATCATTTGATAAAGCTCCGGTTCCGTTCTGGAGAAATTATCAGCACCCGCAGGCAAAACAACTTGAAAAATTGAATAAGAATAAAAAGACTTCTACTGTTAAAGCTCCCGTTGCTAAAGTTGATTCTTTCAGCAAAGCCCCGGTACCTTTCTGGCGTAAAGCCAATGGTGCTCAGCCTGTTGCTAAGGCGACTAAAGATGGAGCCCGTCATGACTCTTCATTTGATAAGGCGCCGATCCCTTTCTGGCGGAAATAGCTAAAACAAGATAACAATATGAGTTTGTTTTGAGAAAAGAAAAGGCAGCGGTTTTAACCGCTGCCTTTTTTACGTTTACGGAAAACAGGAGTGTCCAAAATGGGGTC
>JAOZKP010000054.1:2083-13031 GCA_029935295.1 bacterium
GTCCAAAATGGGGTCAGGCCTGACAATTGGGTATTTAGATTAGGTTTACGGTGTTGCATTGAACATAATGTAACTGTTCAGATCATAAAATTCAGGAGAGTTTTTCGCAGTGAAGCGGTTTGGTCAGGGTCAAATTTGATTTGATTGATCTCAAGCAGCGGGGCCAGATACATTAATGAACTGGTGAGGAAGGCGCCGTCACAGGTTTTAAGGTCTTCGGGAGAGAGCGGGGTTTCGTGGAATTCAATTCCGGCCGGCCGGGCTTTTTCTAGAATAAATGCCCGGGTGATGCCGGGGAGAATACCCGCTGTCAATGGCGGCGTCAGCAGAACTTCTTTGCGGATGAGAAAGAGGTTGGAAAATGTGCCTTCGCAAAGTTCTCCGCTCTGATTTAAGAAAATTCCCTCGTCAAAGCCCTGCTGCTTTACATTCTGTAAAGCGTAGCGATTTTCCAGATAGTTCAGACTTTTCAGTGCAAGCAAAGGATTGTTTGAATTCCGGCTCCAGGGGATAATCCCGGCTCGGAGTCCCGATTGTCGTCTTTTGATCTCTTCTAAGTCAAGTTCTGTTGTTTTTATGATCAGGCTGTTTGCTGGTTTTTGCTCACTATCAGTGCTCGCAGGTTGATCCCGGGTGCAAATTAGTTTGATAACGGCGCTCTTTTCGCTAAGTTTATTCTCAGCTAATAGATCCGTGATGATGGTGCCGGCCAGGTCAAAATCAACGGGCAGACCAAGGCCTAGAATTTTCAGGCCGGAGCGCATCCGTTCAAGGTGTTCCGGCAGGAGAAAAGGTACGCCGGCATCGGCTCTGATGGTCTCAAACAAGCCCTCGCCGAAGAGAAATCCCGGGTTTGAAGGATAGATGCTAGCTTTGGTTTCAGGGATTATTTTACCATTTATGGCGATATATCGGGTCATGTTTCTGCCTGTTGCCGGCGGCAGGCGAGAACGATTCTGATATCTTCGTAAGCAACCTGTTCGTCAAGTTTGACAAATATCGGTTTTAAACGGCCGCCCCATTCCGGGTCGGTCGCAAGTTCGGTTACTATTGCATTAATTTTCTCGATAACAGCTGGATCAATCCAGGGAGAAGAGTCGCAGATCTGCTGATGGCGGATATAGGTCATCATGTAAGAGCTGGTGGTTGATAAGGCGCGGTCAAGCTTGGCTGCGGTCTCTTTGATCGAGAGCCCGTCAGCAAAGCAGGCAAAAGCTTTAATCTCGGATCCGCTAAGTTGGTTTTTGTCACGGGGTTTGCGTGCCCGCTCGGCTTTTTGTTCAATTGGGCAATTTTCAGACAATTCGTGGCTTGTGCAGAATTTTTTGATGCGATTTGTGAAAAGCTCACCAAAATCTTTAAGTTTAGTTTCACCGACCCCTTTAACCATACTAAATGTCGTAAAATCTACCGGCCGGCGCCGGGCCATATCATTGAGAGCGGCATCACTGAAGATGACATAGGGCGGTACTTGGCGGGCGGTAGCCAATTCATGGCGCAGATCGCGCAAGTCGGTGAAAAGTTCAAGCTCAATGGCAGTCAGAGTGGTGTCAGTTTTAACCGGAGCCTGCGATTCCGAAGCAGATTCGGCATTGATTAATATCGGCGTCATTTTGCCCTGCAGCAGCTCCCGGCCGGCCGGGGTTACTTTAAGGGTTTGGTATTCACCTTCCCGCCAGAGAAAATCCTGGCTGATGAGTTGATCAATCCAGTTTTTAATTTGATCGAGGGTTTCGTTTTTTAAAATACCCCAGGTTGAAAGTTGTTCGTGCTGGTTGGCTTTGATACGCTGGTCCTGGGACCCTTTAAGTACCTGGGCACTGTAATTGAGACCAAAGTTTTCTCTTTGCCGCAGGATACTTGAGATGATTTTCTGGGCGCAGATCAAAGGGTCTTCAATCTGCGGCATTTCGTCAAGACAGATGTCGCAGTGGCAGCAGGGTTGATCTGCAAGTGTTTGACCGAAATAGTTGACCAGGGTCTGATGTCGGCATTTGACGCCGTGGGCGTAGTCACTCATCGCTTTCAGGGATCGGGCCGCACCTTCTGCTCCGGTGCGATTGCCGTCGTTTTCAGCTTCATTCAGGGTTCGTTGCCAGCGGAGCAGGTCGGCATTATTATGAAAGAGCAGACATTCGGCGGGCAGGCTGTCACGGCCGGCACGGCCGCTCTCCTGTTGATAATTCTCCAGGGCTTTGGGCAGGCCGCTGTGAATGACGAAGCGGATATTGGATTTGTCGACCCCCATACCGAAAGCGATGGTGGCTACCATGATGCCGGATTCATGGTTGATAAACTCCTCTTGATTTCTTTTTCGATCATGATCGGCCATGCCGGCATGATAAGGCCAGACCGCAAGGTTGGCGTCGGCAAGACGAGCGGCCGTACTTTCGACTTCGCGGCGGCTTTGACAGTAAATGATGCCGGATTCCTCTTTGTGGTGCTCAATCACATCCATTATCTGGGCAAAATGACGACTGCTTTTGCGCTGGACCCTGTAGGTGAGGTTGGGGCGATCGAAAGAGCCGATTAGAAAAGTTGTCTCTTTAAGATTGAGCTGAGTGGCGATGTCTTCCTGGACTTCCGGGGTCGCTGTGGCGGTGTAGGCGTGAATAGAGATATTGGGAAAGTGGTGGCGGAGCTCTTTCAGTTGGCGGTAGTCGGGGCGGAAATCATGGCCCCATTGGCTGATGCAGTGGGCTTCATCAATCGCGATAAAGCTGATTTTTAAGGTTCTTAAAAAGTTTAGACTTCTCTCCTGAGCCAGCTTTTCCGGTGAGATATAGAGCAGGTTTAATTCTCCCGCCCGCAGCTGGTTCGTGACTTCAAGTTTTTCTGCAGCTGTCATGGAACTGTTGATAAAAGCTGCGGAGACGCCATTTAGATTAAGCGCATCAACCTGATCTTTCATCAGCGCAATTAGTGGCGAGACTACCAGTGCTAAAGTATTGAGGGCGACTGCTGGAACCTGAAAACAGGCTGATTTCCCGCCGCCGGTAGGGAGTACCAGGAGTGAATCCCGGCCCTTGAGAACTGAGTCGATCGCTTCTTCCTGAAGTGGGAGAAAGCCGTCATGGCCCCAGTACTGTTTCAGAACCGCCGCTGGATTTTGGTGCTGGTTAGTCATTGTTTAAGGAAGGTTGAACAATTTTCTTAAGCCATGGGCAGAAAAATTGTAAAAGTTGTACCTTTGTTGAGGGTGCTGTGGGCTTCAATGACACCGCTGTTGGTTTCAACCAGGGTGTGGACGATTGAAAGCCCTAAACCGGTACCTTTATCCGGGTCGCGGGTGGTGAAGAAGGGGTCGAAGATGGTCGGCAGGTGTTCCGGGGCAATACCGCAGCCGGTATCGCTTAAGTTTATTTTGATGCGTTTACGTTTTAGATTGGCATTGGCATTGATGCCGATTGAGCCGTTTTCCGGCATTGCCAGCTGGGCGTTTATCAGCAGGTTGATAAAAATCTGACCGAGCTGTTGCGGATCGACAAACAGATTCGGCAAGTCTTCAGGAATGTTGATAGAAAATCTGATAGTTGCAAATCCCTGGCGGTGGCTGACAGCATCCACTGCCTGGGTGACGATATTTTTCAGAGTAATTGCTTTGGCATGGGCTTTCTGCGGCCGCCCGTAAGCCAGGAGATCCCGGGTGATCCGGGAAATTTTTTCAACCTTGCCGAGCATGCTGTTGAAGCGTTTGAGACTGCCGTCATCCGTGCCGCCGTTGTTTTCAGCTTTAGCTTTTAAAATCTGTAATTGACCAGAAATTACAGTTAAAGGATTATTGATCTCATGTGCCGCCCCTGCGGCCAGGCGGCCGACGGTTGCCAGGCGGTGTGATTGGAGAAGATCGTGATACATCTCTTCGCTCTGGCGGTTAAGTTCGGTAATCGCTTCGGCCTGCCCGGTGACCTGCTCACTCATCTGGTAATGTTCAATGAGTTCACTGATACCTGCAGCAAATCGGGCCAGTGCTTTCAGTAATGTGGTCTTGCTGACACCACATTGGCCCAGCTGCTGGCAGTCAATAAAGAGTTGACCGTGAATTACCGGGTCGATATCTTGTTGGTTGTTACAGATCGGAACCACCAGAATGGCGGGATGTTCTTTGAGCGGGGTGGTGCGGCTGTTTCGCAGCAGGGCCGCAGATTTTTTCAGAATCAGACGTTTCAGGGTGGCGAGAATCTTTGCCTGTTTCGGGTTGTTATCAATGTCGTCGGTGATTGTTTCAGGGGAACGTAACTCTTTATCCGAAAACTGCTGTTCCCCAAAACGGCCGAGCCAGCAGGCGGGGCTGGTTTCCGTTGGTCCCAGGCCACAGAAAGCAAACTGCTGCCGGCTTTGGCAGAGATTTAAAGTCTGGGCAATTATCTCGTCTATCAGGGCAGCGCGTTGTGGACGGTCGGCAACTTTCTGGTTGATTGCAGCAAGTCCCTCAAGCAGACGGTTTTTCAACTCAAGTTCAGCTAATGTTCGCTCTCTTTCAAGGTTGAGGCGTCCCAGTTCACGATTAGCCCGGTGAATAGTGGCAAAATAGAGTTCATTGTCAACCGTTTCCAGGCAGCTGCCGAACTCATGTAGACGATTGTCCGCAGTATGGTAGATGTTAAGCAGGGTTTCCGGATCAATCCGGAAAAAAGTTTTTAATGATTCAAATGTGCGGGCATAAGGGGCTGAGGTTGAGTAGTCAAGCTCATAGTTGACGAAATAGCTGGAGCCTAAGTTGTAAAGGTTGCAGAGGGCGTCGGCAAAACGTACCAGCAGCGGCAGGGACGGAGTTGCTTCCCGGGGGCCGGCCGGAGGCTGGTGATGGAGCCAGACCGCCTCAATGATGGGGGCGGGGAAATTCCAGGCTTCAGCCGCCCATTTCCCGATCAGGTGGTGTGATGCCCCGAGAATCTCTTTCTCCAGATCTAACTGTGGCCAGTGCGGCTGGTCCTCATCAGTGAACTCTTTAAGTTGAGTGAGAAATTGTTTATACTCTTTTTCCAAGCGGTGATAGGCAATAAGTTTACCAACATCATGCAGCAGACCGGCGATAAAAGCCTCTTCCGGCAGCGGATAGTTGAGTTCTTTGGCGAGCTCTTCACAGGTATAGGCGCAGGCAATGCAATGCTGCCAGAAAGCGGCCAGCTCCTGCTCGCGTTTTTTACCTGAGACACTGAATGTATCAAAAATGGCAACGCTTAAGGCGAGATTACGAACTTGATTTTTACCGAGAAGCGATATCGCATGGCTTAAATCCTTAACCGTAGTTGACAAAGCAAAAGCCGGGGAATTTATCATTGTCAGGATGCGGGCAGTCAGCACCGGGTCCTGTTTGATGAGGTCCGCCATCTGGTGAAAATCAGCCTTGTCATCAAAACAGGTGTCAATGATCTTGCTTGCCATTGCCGGCAATGGCGGAATATCTTCAATCCGGCCGAATCGTTCAGTAATCTGTTCAGTTTGCAAAATGTTGTCAGTCTCTATTGTAGGTGAAATAATTTGAAAAGTGTTAAAGGTCTCTTGATTCCTGTATTATGTAGAGGGTATAGCAATTAATCTAAATAATATCAAGGATATTGTAATATGTCTATTATGTTATCCGTTAAGTAGTTCCAAGGTTGGTGGTTTGTTTCTTGATAGTTTGTGCTTTAATGTGTTAGTTAGCTACTCTTATGAAACGTAGACCTGTCAGGTTTTGATAATTTTGTTGATAAGAGCGTGTGAATGATGGAAAATTGTGATGATGGGATGGTTGCTGACCTCGGGCAGCGTTTACTGAGTGCCCTGGGCGGGAATTCACGTCTGGTAATCCTGACGCATAATAACCCCGATCCGGATGCCTTCGCTTCGGCTTGCGGCTTGGCGGCAGTGATTAGCTCTCTTGATCCTGAGTGCCGGGTGCAGATTGCCTATGGTGGTATTGTCGGACGCTCCGAAAACCGGACAATGATGCGTTTTTTGCCTTACAAAGTGGTGCCTTTCGGCCGGGTTCGCGGACGTGACAATGTGGCTTACGCTCTAGTTGACACACAGCCGAATGCCGGTAATAATGTTCTCCCCGAAGATAAAGTTCCGGCGATTGTAATTGATCATCATCCGCGCAAGAAAACTACGCGGCCGCTTTTGCGGTCGACCCCGTTTGTTGATATCCGAACCGGTTACGGTTCCTGTACCACCATCGTTACCGAGTATATGCAGTGTCTTAAAGTGCCGATCTCCGCGGCGATGGCAACCGCTCTGGTCTACGGGATAAGTTCTGAAACCCAGCATCTCGGGCGTGAGGCCAGTCAGCAGGATCGGCGTATTTATAACGAATTAGTGCCGCTGGTGAATATGCGTAGGCTCTCGCAGATTGAATTCAGTCGCCGGCCCCGGGAGCATTATATTCATACTCGAACCGCAATTGAGAACGCCTTTGTCTACCGGCAGGTTATCGGTTCACGTTTAGGGCCGATTAAAAACCCTGATGTCGTCGCTGAAGTAGCCGATTTCCTGCTCCTGCATGAACGGATGAGCTGGGCTATTGTAACCGCTTTTTACAGTGGTAAATTGATTATCTCTTTGCGGGCGGTGGATCATCGGTCGCAGGCCGGAAAAGTGGTGCGTCAGTTGCTGGAGAAAAATGGTGGAACTGCCGGAGGACATAACCAGGTTGCCGGTGGCCAGCTTAATTGCCAGGGGCTGAGTGACCGGGAAATTTCCGAGTTGGATTTAAGTCTGATTATCGATTTCTTAAGCCAGATTACCGGGGTTGAGAATGTTAAAAAGATTAAGCCGCTGGTTTCAGCCGAGCTTAACGATCCCTGGGCTGATGATTCCGAGTAATTTTTTACCGGAGCAAAATTTCTCTTCTGAAACATTTATTCTGGATGGATACTCCTGTTCCGTCTATACTTCCAAACCTGCAATAAAATCACCGGATAATCTTTTCTCCTGGCCTGAAATTGTCGCCGATCTGCTAGCCGGGGTCGGTCTTGATAATGATACAGCTCAGGCGGGACGGGGGGGAATTTTTTTCTTTTCTGATCGACGGGTACCAGCTCCGCTCGTGGTACGCCAATATCGTCACGGTGGTTTCTGGCGTTTTTTAAGTGGAGCCCGGTTCTTTTCAGCAAAACGTTTTCTTTCAGAGTTTAAGACCCACCAACATGCGGCGGCAATTGCTGTTCCGGTTCCGGAAGCGGTAGCTGTGATTGTCGTCAAAAAAGAGCAGCAGCCGGTTTTTGTCAGTGGCTATTTTGTAACTTTTAGACTTCCGGACTGTTTGACGTTGCCGGACTTTCTGCGGTCAGCCCCAAGTCAAACTCGATTAAATATTTTTTTTAAACTCGGTAAATACTTCAAAAAACTGCACGAGCACGGGATATTTTACACCGATATGCATGTTAAAAATGTTTTAGTGAATAGGGCCGGAGAGCCTTACTTGATTGATTTCGATAAATCCCGGAGTGTTAAAGAACCGCTTTCAGAACGGCTCCGGCGGGTCAACTTGCAGCGTTTCCTGCGTTCACTGGAAAAGTACAGCAGCCGTGGCGGATATCTTACAGATTCAGATAGATCAGCTTTTCTGATAGCTTATGCGCCTGACAGTAAGCACTATGCCAAACTTTATCGGCAATTACAGAGAGGTATTTTCTGGCGCCGGCTTCTTTATCGTTTAGGTTGGTTAGTTAATCGGAGTTGAGCGGTTTGATCTTGCGCCAGCGATCGTGGGGCCAGAACCACTGGGACGGGTTCTGGCGGATTTGTCTTTCAATGATTTCATTTATCCGGTTGGTATATTCAGCTATAACTCCACGATTGTCACCGGTTTTGGGAACGAATATCGGCTTTTCGATAGTTATTTGGTGATGAAGAGGACGAATTCGTGTGACGAAGGCCGGTAGTATTGGACTGCCGCTAAGTCGGGCAAGAACAGCCGGTGAGGGGATGGTTGCCACCTGATGTCCGAAAAACGGCGACCAGATGCGGTATTTGCGTCTTGCGCGCTGATCTGCCAGCAGCCCTACGAACCCGCCTTTTTTCAAAATCCTGACCAGAGTTCCAGCACTGCCAAGCTTGTCTATAGTGTGTAAGCCAATCTCTTTGCGGGCTTGTTCTATGGCGGCATAAAGACGAGGTTTGCCTTTTATAGGTTTAACGACACCGGTTACCGGTTTTTGGGTAATGCTTGCCATGAAACCTGCCAATTCCCAGTTACCAAAATGAGCTCCGACAATTATCGCCCCGGAATTTTTTTCAAGAATTGGTGCAAGGTGTTGTTGGCCGATTATCTGCAAATTCTGCAGCAGGAGGCGTTGGTAAGATCGGTTCTGCAGTAGAAACAGTTCACAAAGATTGTAGCCTAAATTTTGACTTATTTCAGCTTGCAGGGCTATTGAGGCCGGGCTGCCGGCTTCAAGTTGTAAGGCCAGAGCCAGATTTTTTTCGATAACCTGCCGATGTCTGCGGTCTAACGTCAGCCACAGGCGAACCAGCTGCGCTCCGAGTTTATAGGCCTCCGCAGCCGGCATGGAGTTAAAAATAGTCGTCGCAGTTTTAAAAGCAAAGAGAGCTCCGGCGTCACTTAACGATGCCGGCAGACGGAGCGGATTTTTCATGATAATATCAATAAACCTCTTTTCTATGCGCCATTCGCACGACAGTTATCAGTAGGATATCATTCTCTTTGAGATAAACAATGCGGTAATTTCCCGCTCTTTTACGAAATTTACCCTTGTGACGACCTTTTAGAGCTTTGTCATTGGCAAAATGCCCTTTTTTTAGCTCCTTGATTTTGTCAAAAACCAATTGCTGGTCAGAGTTGTCGATTCTGGCCAACTCTTTCAGGGCGGGTTTGGTAATAATGACCTTGTACATCAACTTAAGCCGAGTTGTTTCGCTACCTGTTGTAATGAGTAGGTCTCGACATTACCTTTTTTAAGCTCATCTATCCTTTTGTCAGCGATGATTTCATCCAGGGTATCAAAGTAGGCTGAAATTGCTTTCTCGATTATGTAGGTTCGGGTTCTTTCCATTTCAGCGGCATAATTGTCCAGATCGGATAAGAGAACTTCATCAAGGCGAATATTTATAGCTTTTTTCATTTTGTATCTCCATGTAGTTCATTGTAGATACATTTTAGTTCTTTAGCGGGAAAAAGTCAAGTTTTCGTATGTTGCTGCAAAATCCAGTCAACAGCCTGGCTTAGATCTATGCAGATTTTATCTGGAATTATCTTACTGTTTTCGAGTTGTTTTTTTTCTTTCAGGCCGTAGCCGGTTTCAACCAGAATACCTTTAGCTCCGGCTTTAAAACCTAGTTCAACGTCAATCAGTTTATCGCCAATCACATAGGATTGCTGCAGGTTCAGGTGATGTTTCCCGGCTGCGGCCAGCAGCATCCCCGGAGCTGGTTTGCGGCAGGTGCAGACCGTTTTATAAGGTGGATTTCCGGCTTTTGGGTGATGTGGACAATAAAAAAAATCATCGATATGAGCATTCTGTTTCTGCAGTAATTTTTGCAGATAGTTATGACTCTCTTTGACAAATTCTTCAGTAAATTTTCCCCGGGCGACCCCGGACTGATTTGTGACCAGGATAACCGGAATTTGCTGTTGATTAAGTTTCGCGATTGCCGCAGCAGCCGAAGGGAAAAGTTCGATCTCTTCGAGTCTGCTTAAATAGTTGACTTCGCGAATAATTGTGCCGTCCCGATCCAGGAATACAGCGCTGCGAAAAGGGGTCGTGCTCATAAATGCTCTTTAGGGTATCTCTAAAATGCTCTTTAGAGGCACCCTTTAGTAGTGTAAGAGTTCAAGAAACCTGCCTTCATTATCTATTTCAACTTCAATATTCGCAATCCAGATATTCCGCATAAAATTTTCACCTGCCGCTGCAGCCTGCAGGCGTAGCTTGTCGGCATCTTTAGCGGTGGTTACTAGAGGACGTCCTTGGCATAGCTCTTTAAGCTTAATTAGATTTTTACGGGTATAGACGTGGTGATCCTTAAAAGGGACCGATTCGGCAAGTTTCAGCCCTGAAGTTTTAAGTTGGGTGAAAAAATAGTCATTATTGGCGAGCCCCGCAACCGCGCAGAACGGACCACATTTTTTCATCTCGTCTAATGTTTTTTCCTGTATTCCTGAGAGTTGAGTAAAATTTTTATAGCGATAACCGGCACAGAAAAGCCGGTGCGGGGCAATGTGGTTTAATATTGCCGCCGCCTGGGTGTAAAAATCCGGATGACGTTGATCAAATTTATTGAAGATTACCGCATCAGCCCGTTTTAAGGAGCTGATTGATTCCCGCAGCGGCCCGGCGGGGAGCGCTTGGTGATTGCCGAAAAGCCGTTGGCTGTCGATAATTATCAGGTTGAAATCCCGTCGCAGTTTACGGTGTTGAAAACCGTCATCCATCAGGATAATATCTGCGAGATCATTTTCAACAATGGCTGTGGCTCCGCGTACGCGGTCAGCATCCAGTACCAGAGTGACTTCTGGAAGTTGCTGCCTGAGCATCAGAGCTTCATCGCCAATTTCATCGGGAGTCAGAGCTTTAGTTGCAGATGCCGCAGTGACAATAACCTGTGCCTGCTTATTCTTGCGCCCGTAACCCCGTGAAAGGACTGCGACCCGAAGGCCACGGGATTGGAAATGGCGGGCGAGAAAAGCCACCATCGGGGTCTTGCCGGTGCCGCCGCTAGTGATATTGCCGACACAAATTATCGGAATGCTGACCGTTTTGCTTAAACCGGGCAGCAGATCATAAGCCAGGTTGCGGCCGGCCATGATCGCGCCATAAAGCCAGGCCGCCGGACGTAGTAGGAATGAGCTGAGAGTAGTTAATTTACAGGATAGGGGAGTGATGATTATGATTCCATCAAGTTAAAGGTGTTCTAATGCGGGGACAAATCCCGCAACCAAAATGGGCTTTATCCGCCCGCAAATAAGTACTCTTATCAGAGCTATGCATAAGTTTTTTCA
>JAOZKP010000694.1 GCA_029935295.1 bacterium
TTGGGACTTTCGGAAGCTGTTCTGGAAAATATTTTTTCCGCCAATGCGGCGCGACTGTTACCCGATTTCAGTGGCTGATCTTGGCCGGCGGTTGTAAAAAGCGGTCATATCATTAAGCATAAATATTATCTCTTCAGTGATGAAACGCGGTGCACAGCGCCAGGCCCAATTGCGCTCAATTGAGCCGGGATGATTCATGCGGCAGTCGCTGCCGAAACCTAAGACATCCTGCATCGGGATGATGGCCAGGGCGGCAATTGTGGCGTAGGCGGTTTTTATAAAATCTAAATGGATGACCGTGCCGTCGCTGTTAGTGGTTTGGCGGGCCTGTTCTTTAGCGTTTTCGGAGACATTTTCGTCCAGATACCAGCCCAGGGTGGTTTCGTTGTCGTGGGTGCCGCTGTAGACGACCGCGTTTTCAGAGGTGAAATTCCAGGGGAGATAGGGATTGTCGGGGTTGCCGTCGAAAGCGAACTGGAGGACCTTCATCCCGGCAAAGCCGAAATCATCTTTAAGTTTTTCCACTTCCAGGGTTATCGTTCCTAGATCCTCAGCAATGATCGGCAGGCTTTCAAGGGTTTCCTGTAAATTGTTAAAAAGGGCTGCGCCCGGGCCTTTAACCCACTCACCTGCGGCGGCAGTTGCGGCCCCGGCTGGAATCTGCCAATAAGCCTCAAAACCGCGAAAATGATCAATCCTGACGACATCCACCAGCTCAGATAAACGCTGCATTCTTCTTTGCCACCAGGTGATGACGGCTCGGTTGGGCTGCTCAGGTGAGTCCCAGCGGTAGAGCGGGTTGCCCCAAATCTGTCCGGTTTCACTGAAATAGTCGGGAGGTACGCCGGCGACAAAATCGGGCTTTAGAGTTTTCGGATCAATTTGAAAACAGTCCTGATGGGCCCAGACATCGGCACTGTCCAAAGCGACATATATGGGCACATCACCAATAAGTTTAATATCTCTGGCTTGAGCTTTTTCCCTGAATTCACACCACTGTTCGGCTAACAGGAACTGGATAAACTTGTGGTAACTGATTCTGTCTTTCAGCTCCCGGGCCTCAATTTTCAGGGCTTTGAGGTCGCGGCGGGCGATTTTATCCGGCCATTCATACCAAGGCTTGCCGGTGAACTTCTCGCTCAG
>JAOZKP010000695.1 GCA_029935295.1 bacterium
CAGGTGGCGTCTCAATTTAATCTGCTTGAAATGCCTTCACCGCAGGTTACACCAGAGCAAGGGGTAACAAATTATGAGAATGATCATACCCAAGGTCCGGCATGTGCCATCTCAGCTGGAGCAGGAACAATTTATCGCAACTATTTTGTTGATGTAAATGGTAAAATAGGCCAATCATTTGATAACCAAATTGATTGTCTTGCTGATCTCGGAAAAGTTTTAGGTAATTCAGATAATCATCTCTGGGAGATGAAAAATGGCTATGCTTTTGCATCCGAATCCGGATTAAGAGAGATTGCAAAAATAATTAGATCATCGAGTGAATCTAAAATTGACAATCTGAGAAAATTATTACGTATCGGTGTTCAATGGGATACTGAAGTTACAATAAGCGAATCTCATCATACAGTTTTACAGGCATATTGTTCAGCTTTGCCCGTTGCTTACTCACAATTATCACCCGAACTCTGGTTTGAATTTGCGAAAGTTATTTTAGAGGCTTCTTATGAGGCTACTATTTGTGCCGGTATTTTAAATTACCTCAATACCGGCAACAACAAATTGTACCTGACGCTTATTGGCGGTGGTGTGTTTGGTAATGATATAAATTGGATAGTAGAGGCACTGCAGCGTTCTTTGAATCTTTATGAAAATGTTGGTCTTGATGTGGCGATAGTGAACCGAAAATCTAATGATTATATCCATGAATTGATAGTGTAGAAAGTTTCAGGGTTGGAGATTAACGATATGAATATGTATGAGTTGGCAAGTTACACATTAAAGAGGGTCAGCGATGCTGGTTATCATGATTTCGCAATGAATCATAGTGAAGAGGAAACGATCATGCACATATGGATTTATCCATTTTATTGTTGAATGTCTCAGATAGATAAAACCAAGGCGGAAGAGATAGTCGGAGATCATATCAGAAAAATGATGACTTTCAGAATGGAGCAGGTTGAAGATACTTCCAATCTTAGCTGTTATGATATTGATGATTTTTTCGATTATTATATTTTTTGGTTTTCGGATAATGCGTATAGTTTAAAAAAGGATAATTTTGTTGCGGTAAATAAAAAAGATGGCTCAGTCATTGATTTCAAGAGTTAGTGGCCGTGGTATTATTTTATGTACCCTTAATG
>JAOZKP010000055.1 GCA_029935295.1 bacterium
TGCTTCGCCCACTTCGAAGGGGACAGAGCTCAGCCCGCTTAGGGCATAAATGCCCACGCTGGAGGTCTGTCCCCACATCAAGGCAATTTGAAGTTGTGAAAAAACGTCATCTATTGGGCTCCCAAGTAAGCTTCAATTACTTTGGGGTCCCGACGAATCGCTTCCGGGATACCGGAAGCGATCAGTTCACCGTGATCGAGGACAAAGATGCGATCGGCAAGATTCATAATAACTTTCATATCGTGTTCGATAATCAATATTGCGATTCCGGCCTGGCTGATGCGGCGCACGAGCGTAATCAGCTCCCGGGATTCCGTCGGATTCATCCCGGCTGCGGGTTCATCCAGCAGCAGCAGTTTGGGCTCGGTCGCCAGAGCCCGGGCGATCTCAAGACGCCGCTGATCGCCGTAAGGCAAAGCTCCGGCCCGACTTTCAAGCTGTTTGCCAAGGCCGACAAAACGCAGACATTCAGTTGCTTTGGTAGCTGAATCAGCTTCTTCCCGTCGAGCCCCGGGGAGGCAGAAAACCGCTCCGAAAAAATTGGCTTTGGTGCGACAGTGGCGCCCAAGTTTGACATTATCAAGGACTGACAGGGAGGAAAAAAGGCGGATATTCTGAAAGGTGCGCCCCATTCCCAGCTGGGTGACGGCATCAGCCCGCAGATGCTGACCGAAAGCCTCTCTGACCCGAGAGAGATTGAACATTATCAGTAGTGCCAGCGAGCCGATCAACAAAACTATCGCTCCGGGCACCAGCAGCGGATAAAAGGGAAAGAGACCGAAAAAACTTATTTCAGAAAAGTTTGTACTCTGAGCGAGCCAGACGGCACCACAGACAACATCAACCAGCGCAAAAATTATCAGCAGTAATCGGCTCCAGGGGCGAAAATAACTTAAGGGACGGAGTAAATAAATCCGAAAAATTGCCAGTAAAGAGAGCACCAGCACCGCCTCCAGCCGGAAAAATGTATCCGGCCAGACAACCCCTAAAACCAGCGGCAGCCAGAGCAGGGAAAGCCCGGCAAAGACCTGACTCAAACTGAGAATCAAAAGTCTGGTCACCGGCAGGACCACACTTACCAGACTCTGTCCGGCAAATGTGATTGTCCCCGAAGTCGGCACGGTTACCTGATTCAAACAGTTAAAAAAAGTGGTTTTCCCGGCCCCGTTCGGGCCGATCAGGGCAACTATCTCACCCGCCTTGACATCCAGTGAAACATCCTTGACTGCGGTCAGGCCGCCGAATTTTTTCACCAGCTTATGGGTTTGCAAAAGAAGATTTTTAGATTTTCGTTCAGCCACAAGCGCCCCTAATCCTTTTCCAACGGCAGGAGGCCGGCCGGCCGCCAGCGCATCATCACGACAATCAGGAGACCGAAAATAAGGTAACGGGCGTTGCTGAACTCAGACGGCAGGACAATCCGTAAGATCTCGGTCAGAGGAATCAGAACCAGAGCTCCGACCAGAGCCCCGGTAATGCTTCCCATGCCACCGAAAACAATCAGGCAGAGAATCAGAATCGATTCCCAGAATTTAAACATATCGGGGTGGATAAAACGAAACCAGCGGGCGTAGAAGGCCCCGGCCAGAGCCCCGATCGCCGCACTTAAAGCAAAGGCGATTATTTTATAACGGGCAACATTGACCCCGACGCACTCGGCCGCAACCTCATCCTCCCGGATCGCAAACCAGGCCCGGCCCAGACGTGAGCTCCGGATTCTGACGACCACCCATAAGACCAGAAGGAGAAAGAAAAAAATCAGATAATAGGTCTGCCAGGGTTGGTTCAGGGCAATCCCGAAAAAATCGGGCCGGGCAATGCCTGGAACCCCCATCGGCCCCCGGGTGAGCCAAAGCTCATTTTTGATAACCAGAATAATCAGCTCGGAAAAACCGAAGGTGACAATCGCAAAATAGTCATCTGAGAGCCTTAAAGTCGGCGCCCCGCGCAAGATGCCCCAGACGGCACCGTTAAGGGCCGCCAGCGGCAGTACCAGCCATAAACTCCACTGATAATAGACCGTAAGCAGCCCAGCAGTATAGGCGCCAATACCGAAAAATCCAACATAACCCAGATCAAGCAAACCGGTAAATCCGGGCACGACATTAAGCCCTAAAGCTAAGACCATATAGACCAACGTCAGGGTCGCAATCCGAATAATATAGGGCCCGGCAATCCCCATCGGCAGCCAGGGCAGGACCAGAACCACGGCCAGAAGCGGCAGATAGAGTTTTTTATCGCTGAAAAGACGATCGTCCAAATGCAAAGCTTTATTCGTCATCAAACCGCCCTTTACGCCTTATCTTTGGCAAAACGGCCGAAAAGTCCGGTCGGTTTAACCAAAATCACGAGAATCATAACCGCGTAAGCAATCCCGTCACTGTATGATGAGGAGATATAACCGCCGCCGAAAACCTCGGCCAAACCCAGTATCCCGCCGCCGAGAATCGCCCCGGGAATACTACCGATCCCGCCTAAAACTGCCGCTGCAAAAGCTTTAATCCCGGCAAAATAGCCCATTGTCGGATAGACCGCGTTGTAGTACAAACCAACCAGAATCCCCGCAACCCCACCAAGGCCGGAACCCAAAGCGAACGTATAGGAGACCACCCGGTCAACATTGACCCCCATCAGCGCCGCCGCAGTTTTATCCTGGGCGATCGCCCGCATCGCCCGGCCGATTCTGGTGTAGTGGACAATCAACTGCAAAATCACCATCAATGAAACTGCGGTGGCCAGAATCACCACCTGGAGCCAGCTGATAACAACATCACCGAACTGCAAGGCCGGAGCCGAAAAAAAAGCGGGGATAACTTCACGGGGAAAGGATTTTATCTGGGCGCCCCAGATCAGAAGCGCCAGGTTCTGGAGAAATATCGACATCCCGATCGCGGTAATCAACGCCGCCAGCCGCGGCGCCCGGCGCAGAGGCCGATAGGCAACCACATCGAGCAAAACCCCGGCCAGAGCGCAAAAAATAACCGCAATAACTACTGCCAAACCAAAGGGCAGGCCAATCCCGAAAAAACCGGTTACCAGTGAAAAGCTTAAAAAAGCCCCAAGCATATAAATCTCACCGTGGGCGAAATTTATCAACTGAATCACCCCGTAGACCATCGTATAACCGACCGCAATCAGGGCATAAATACTGCCCAGGGTCACCCCGTTAACCAGCTGCTGCAGAAACAGGGAAGATTGGTCGAAAAGAGTATTCAGCATCATTAAAAAAAGTTTCAGTTGACGGGAATTTTACTTGGGTCTCTCATAAAGTCACAACAGGTGACGGCAAACGTTGCTTCGCCCTCATAAACGGGGTCAAAGCTGGGGTGCTGACGCACCTTATACCAGCAATGACCCCAATCTTGACAATTCGTAAAAGATAGCTGAATAGTTACGATTTTTTTACATTACTGAAGCTGCTCTTCGGCACTAACCCACTTGCCATTTTTAACTATTTTGACAAAAGCGGCTTTTAAGCAGTCACCGTTTTTATCGAAATAGGTAGCTCCGGTAATTCCCTTATAGGCTTTCTCTTTGCTTGAGATGCCGGCAAGATAAGCCCGGACTTTCTCACGATCAAGACCGCCGGCGGCAATCGCAGCCGCGGCTATACCAACGGCATCATAGGTGTTGGCGGCAAACCAGTTGGGCTCGATCGAAAATTTCTCACGATAACGCTTAACAAAATCCTGCACCTTGGCCCCGCCCCGGTCAACCAAAAACGGCGTGGTGACAAAGAGGCCATCAGCATCGGGGTTTTTCAACATGATCTCATCATCAAGACCGTCAGCCCCGAAAAAGGCGCATTTCAAGCCTAAGCTCCGAGCCTGGGCGATCAGCAGGGTTGCCTGCGGCGCGTAGCCGGGGATAAATATTGCATCCGGCCGCATCATCTTAAATTTACTCAGCTGCGCCTTGAAATCGGCGGTCTCGGCCATATAAGATTCAGAGCCGATCACTCTTAAACCCAGCTTTTTTGCCTGCCGGACGAAAGCCTCTTTAAGCCCCATAGCGTAATCGTTGACTTCATAGAAAATAGCGATCTTCTTAAATTTTTTCACCTGTTTTGCGTAACGGGCGAGAAAGTCTCCCTGAAAATCATCTTTATAAACGTTGCGAAAATAGTAGGGGCTCGATTTACCAATTTCAGGATTGGTCGAGGCCGGGGTAATTGCCGGAAGCTTCGCCTCTTTGTAAATCGGCAGTGCCGCCAGGGTTGCGGAACTGCAAAGATGACCGATGACAATCGCCATCTCCGGGTTGTTGGCAAACCGGGTCGCGACAGCTGCCGCCTCTTTCGGGTCGCAAAGCTCGTCACCTAAAACGATCTCAACCATCTTGCCGTTGATGCCGCCGCTGGCATTAATCTCATCAGCTTTCAGCAGAGCCCCATTTTTTACCCCCTCCCCAAATGACGCAAGCGGGCCAGTAAAGGGTGATGCCACCGGAATCTTAATCGTTTCTGCCTGAACTTGAGAAGTGCCGGTTACTATAAGCAGACTCACCATAAAAACAAGTAATAAAACAGCGCTCAGATTTTTCTTCATCAATCGGTATCCCCCCTTAACTCTTGCCGTTAACCCACCACTCATTACTATCTTTACTGAACCACCATTCGGCCCAGTCAGTTTCACCCAGACTCTCCGCCAGAGACCGACCGGAGTCGGTCAAAAGCCGTTGCCGGGCCACGGCCAGCCATTTTTCAGCATAAGCATTGCCGAGATCCTGCTGCTCTTTCAATAGTACCATCAGAGCCAGCTGATCGGCATCGGCGGCAATTTTGGCCTCATAACTCTTTTTCTCTTCAAACTCTAAAACCAGTTCTCGAATTTCCACCCCGAAAAAGAGGGGCCGGCACATATCGTCAAGAGCTTTTTCTTCATCAACTTTGATATATTTTTTATTAACGTAATTATGATCCCCGGTGCGGGATTCAAGCATATCATGCAGCAGACAGAGCTTAAGAATCTTGTTCTCATCAACTTCGACGCCCTTCTCCTGCTCCATTTTAACCAGAGAAAAGGCTACCATCATCGACTGAAACACATGCTCGGCCACCGACTCTTTGCCACTGCCCAAAAACTGGAGGCCGCTGCGCGGCGTCCGCCGCAGCATCGCCGCCGTAAACAGAAATTCGGCAACACTCTTCACAGTTGTAGAGCCTCTAATTCCCGCAGGCGCTCTAAAATCATATTTTTTTTGATTTTGCCAGCATTGTAAGCCATGTCATCTCCGGCCTCAAAAGCGGCTTTAATCTCCTGATCAATTCGGGCGACCCCGGCCGCCAGTTTGGTATATGACTTCTTCAACTCGTCGGTAACCGACTCCAGATTTTCATCAAGACCATCTAAAGTCTTCTGCATCCATTCCGGATCATTAAAGCGCTCCACCGCAGGCCGCTCTTCCGCAATCAACCTGTCGGCACTTTGATCGTTACTGGTTTTATCCATAATAATTTTCCTTTATAATTCTCCGGGGAAAGCGTCTTGAAACCATTCAATATTAACGATGTCAAAGCCGATTTTCCGAGCGACAATCGCGATCACATCAAAACGCAGATCACCCTCCCAGGGGTGCTGGTTCAGGTACCAGTCGGCAGTTTTAAGCAAACGCCGCTGCTTACGTATGGAAACCGCTTCTTGCGGCTCTGCCAGAGCTCCCTGACGCCGGGTTTTAACCTCACAAAAAATCAATTCCTCGGCCGACCCGGCAATAATATCAATTTCACCGAAACGGCAGCGATAGCCTCGTTCGACAATCCGGTAACCCCGGTTTACGAGATAGAGCGCCGCCTGTTCTTCACCCCAGGCCCCGAGCGTATGCCGAGTATCATTACTCATAACGCACTCATAACACTAAATTGATTTATATGTAAAGGTTTGACGATGCAGAGAGGTTGAACCATAGCGGGTCAGAGCCCGACGATGAGCCACGGTACCATAGCCTTTATGCCGGGCAAATTCGTATTCAGGAAAAATACGATCGTAGTAGAGCATCTGCCGATCACGGATTACTTTGGCAATGATTGAGGCGGCGGCAACCGGCAAACAGAGTGAATCACCCCGGATTAAAGGGTATTGAGGCAGGGACAAAGGCAGACGTTGACGACCGTCAACGACCACCAGATCATAATCTTGATTAAGCAGTGTCAGAGCCTTGACCATCGCCTGCAGAGATGCCTCAAGGATATTGATCCGGTCAATCTCAGCAGCGGAAACGACACCGACACCGATAGCATTCCCGGCAGTTACCAGTCGCTGAAAAAGCAACTCCCGCTTAACGGGAGTAAGTTTTTTTGAGTCATCAACCCCGGCCAGAATAAAGCCCGGTCGTAAAAGCACTGCGGCCGCAACCACAGGGCCGGCAAGACAGCCCCGGCCAACCTCATCTACCCCAACCACAAGCGGGCGGCCCATGCGGGCCATAATTGAGTTTATGGCTTCTATCGGCAAACCCATCCATAAAAGTGTACACACACCGAGTAGTAATCCCTTTGTGCATACAGTATTGAAAACAGGCTAGTTGATGGTTCTGATCCGAGCAGCTTTACCGCGGAGATTCCGCATGTAGTAGAGTTTGGCCCGACGAACCCGACCACGGTTAACCAGTTCAATTTTATCAACCATCGGTGAGTGTACCGGGAAGGTTCTTTCAACCCCGATTCCGCCTGAAACCTTACGTACAGTAAAGGTTTCACGATTACTCTCACCCTGGCGGCGCAGGACAAAGCCCTGGAAAATCTGAATCCGCTGTTTTTCACCTTCACGAATTTTGACGTGAACTTTCAAGGTATCACCGGCTTTAAACTCGGGAATATCCATCCGCAAACTGTTTTGTTCAATCTGTGCAATTGTGTTCATCTTATCACTTCTCCCGGAAAAACAATCGACGCCTCAGACTTAACTGTCTGTGGAACCAGATTTTATTCACTAATGCGGGAACAAATCCCGCAACCAAAATAGGCTTTATCCGCCCGCAAATAAGTGCTCTTATCAGAACGTTTTCTTATTTTTCAAACAAGAAAACGTTCTGTAAGGCACTAATATTTATTAAATTATTAACTTAAAATTATATTTTTACGGCCTGCCGCCAAGCCTCTAACTGCTGCAGTTCAGCTGCCGATAAATCCGCCTGAACCAGCAGGTCCGGCCGCCGCTCAAAAGTTCGCCGCAGAGCCTGTTGCCGACGCCATGCTTTAATTTTTGCATGGTGACCGGAGAGCAGAACCTCAGGAACTTTATCTCCTTCATATTCTGCCGGCCGGGTATAGTGCGGGTACTCAAGCAGAGGGGAAAAACTCTCCTCGCTCAAAGACTCCTCTGACCCTAAAACCCCGGGCCGCAGTCTAATTATCGCATCAATCATAACCATCGCCGGCAACTCGCCGCCGGTCAGGATATAATCGCCCAGACTCACTTCCCGATCAACCAACCGGTTGATCCGCTCATCCAGACCTTCGTAATGGGGACAGAAGATGACCAGCTGTTCTAATTCAGAGAACTCCTGTGCCAGTTTCTGGGAAAACGGTTCTCCTGCCGGAGAAGGCACGATAACCGCACCCGGGCATTCGGGTTTACGAATATCTTTAAGGGCCCGGCACACTGGTTCAGGACGCATTACCATTCCCGCCCCGCCGCCGTAAGGATAGTCATCAACCGTCCGATGGCGGTCATGACAGTAATCCCTGAGATTATGAACCCTTAAACTGAACTGTTTTTTATCTAATGCCCGACGCATGATACTCTCTGCAAACGGAGAATCAAACATCCGGGGGAAGATTGTCACAACATCAACAATCATTCGCCGTATTCCATGCTGTCGGAACCAGCTGCGGTTTCATCCTGCGTACCAACCGGGTCAACCACAATTCGACCCGCTTTAAGATCAATCTCTTTTATATATGTCCCGACCGCCGGCAGAAGCAACTCTTCAACTTGACCTGCAATATCAGATTTAATGACATAAACCTCATTCGGTGGAATAGTCATTATCTCTCGCAAGCAGCCAAGTTTACCTCCGGCCTGATTAAAAACCGGCAAACCTATCAACTGAAAATGATAGTATTCATCCGAAGGCAGCACGGGTAACTGACTTCCGTAACAGACAAGCTCCCAACCAATCCGGGCCTGAACCTGGCTAATATCCGAAAACCCGGCAAGCCGAAGAACGTACGCACCTTTCTGAGCTCGGTAGGACAGAACCTGAACCGACTCCAGGGTGCCATCAGGTGATCTAAATAACAGTTCCGGCAGTAGAAAATTTTCCGGGTCACAGATCTCGGAACGGACTTTAGCCTCACCGCGTAAACCCTGCGCTTTAACAATCTCGCCTAATACCACCAGAGGGTCTTGCATAAGCTAAAAAACTACTCCTGCCAAAATCGAATTTTTTTCCTGGCCGTCCCGAAACTTTTCACGAGTAGGTCAAAAAGCTATTCAACAATTTCGAGACTGGCCCGACGGCCCTCTTTAGCCGCGGTTGCGCCTAAGATAGTCCGCATGGCCCGAGCGGTTTTGCCCTGACGTCCAATCACTTTACCGAGATCTTTCTGGTTGACACTAAGCTCCAGCAGAACTGAATTCTCCTCTTCACGTTCGGAGACTTCAACCTCATCAGGATTATCAACCAGGGCCTTCGCCAGATACTCAACCAAATCTTTGTACATTGCTCTTCTCCAGTCTCCAGCCACCTATTTAATTATAGATGGTAATGGACTGTAATTTTTTACGCTGAAGCCTCGGCGCTTGCTTTACGAGCTTTCTTGATAATGTTGGCCACAGTCTCAGTCGGGATTGCCCCCTGACCCAGCCAGTAGTCAATCTTGTCATTCTTCAAAACAACAGCTGCCGGATCAAAATTGGTGTCATAGGTACCAACGATATCAAGAAAACGACCATCACGCGGAGCCTCTGAATCAGCGGCCACAATCCGGTAAAAGGGTTTCTTTTTTGCCCCTCTCCGGGTCAATCTGAGTTTTACTGCCATGAACTGTTTCTCCTTTTTGAATATTGTGCTGTAACTTAAGAGCACATCTAACTACATTCCCAACTGGCCCATCATGCGCTTCATGCCTTTGGGGCCCATTTTATTGAATTTTTTCATCATCTTTTTCATCTCAAGAAACTCCTTGAGCAGGCGATTGACATCCTGTACGGTAGTGCCGCTGCCTTTGGCAATCCGTTTGCGGCGGCTGCCATTAATGAGCCGATGATCATGACGCTCTTTATCGGTCATTGAATTGATAATGGCCTCAATTTTACCCAATTTGCTGTCATCTATCGCTTCATCACCAAGCTTGTCTTTCAATTTGCCCATACCCGGAATCATTTTCATGATCCCGCCGATCGAACCCATTTTCTTGAGATTCCGCAGCTGAGAACGAAAATCCTCCAGTGAAAACTGGTTCTTACGTAATCTTAAAGCGAGCTCTTCCGCTTTTTTCTGATCAACACTCTCCTGCGCCTTCTCGATCAGAGTCAGCATATCCCCCATACCGAGGATACGCGACGCCATCCGCTCAGGATGGAAGACGTCTAAAGCACTGAGTTTCTCACCTTCACCAACAAATTTGATCGGTTTACCGGTTACCGCCTTGATCGACAAGGCCGCCCCGCCGCGGGCATCACCATCAAGTTTAGTCAGCACCACCCCGCTGATATCCAGGGTTTCATCGAAGGTCTTGGCAATACTGACCGCTTCCTGCCCGGTCATGGCATCTGCCACCAGTAAAATCTCATGCGGATTAACGGCTGACTTGATCTTCTCAAGTTCCGCCATCAGTTTTTCATCAATCTGAAGACGGCCGGCAGTATCGATAATTACGGTATCATAGCCCTGCTGCTGCGCCATCTTCAGAGCTTCACGGCTGATCTTGACCGGATTCTGCGTCGTTTCAGACGGGAATACCGGAACGTCGATCTGACGCCCTAAGCTCTGCAGCTGGTCAATCGCCGCCGGACGATAAACATCAACCGGTACCAGCAGGGGTTTGCGCTTCTGTTTTTTCAGAGAGAGGGCTAATTTACCGGAAGATGTAGTTTTACCGGAACCCTGAAGCCCGACCATCATTACCACTATCGGTGGTGCCGCCGCCAAATCCAGGCCCACAGCACTGCCGCCCATCAGAGCGACCATCTCTTCATTGACAATCTTAATAAACTGCTGCGCCGGGGTCAGGCTCTCAAGCACCTCACTCCCCATGGAACGCTCGCGAATCGCCTTGACGAACTGCTTAACTACGAGAAAATTAACATCAGCCTCAAGCAGAGTTAATCGTACTTCACGCAGGGCATCCTTGACATTATCTTCAGTCAGACGGGCCTGACCACGCAACTTCTTAAAGGTAATATCAAGCTTATCGGAAAGCGATTCGAACATCTATTTAGAATTTTTCCTTAATATATACATTATCTTAAGTTGAGCACTACAACGCCACAATGAAACCGGGCGCAACTCTCCCACCAGACAAAATTACGAAAGCGGAGATAATAGTCCACTTGGCCGAGAAAAGTCAATCAAAAAAAGAGTTTTCCGCTTAATTGAGCCGTTTAAGCGAAGCGATTTTAAGGGCTAACAGCTTGCGACCGCGATCCCGAAAAACAATATCAAGCTTGACATTTTCACCGGAACCTTTCACCCCGGCAACCACCCCCGGACCGAATACTGAGTGTTCAACCCGACAACCCTGCGGGAAAGATGCCGCATCTTTGTCGCCTGATAACTGCACCGGCGATTTGACAGGATTGCGATTTACTCCCGCCCCCCTCTTTCCCGCGGATACCGCGACAGTAGCATTTTGCAAATAGCGGGGCTGCCGCTTAGAACCTGTTTGCGGAACCGAATAAGCGCGTTTGCGAGCCCCGTTTTCCAACCCGGGTACAGATTGTGCCTCGCGGCCGTTACTATCTTCCCGTTTAAGCAACTCCAGAGGAATCTCCATCAGGAACCGGGAAGGCCGATTATCCATAGTCTGACCGTAAAGCCGACGTATACGACAGGCGGACATATGCAATTTCTGCCGGGCCCGGGTCATGCCGACATAACAGAGACGGCGCTCCTCTTCCAGAAGATCCGGTTTTTCATAGCTGCGTTTACCCGGAAACAGACCCTCTTCCAGTCCCACGAGAAAAACCTCATCAAACTCCAAGCCCTTGGCCCGATGAATTGTCATCAGGGTCACCCGTGACTGGGCGGCATTATCGACATGGTCATCATTAATCAAGGCCACATTTTCGAGATAAGCTGCCAGAGTCGGGGCTTCCTGTTCATCTTCCCAGAGTTCAATCGCATTCAGCAACTCGGCAATATTCTCCTGCCGCGTCTGGGCCTGAATCGGATCATTATTTTTCAAAAGCCAATCAGCAAAACCGACCCCGGCCAGAATATCGGCACAGATAACACTCGGATTATGACCCTCCTGATCATTACGCCGCCATTGCCGGATCATATCCGCCAAACCGCAGAGGGCGGTACGGGCGCCACCCCGTACCAGAGGTTCTGTCGGCAACCGCTCAAGGGTCTGCCAGAGGGTCAAACCATTGGCGTCAGCATAGACCTGCAGATGCTCAATTGAGGTTTTGCCGACGCCCCGGGCCGGAACATTCAGAATCCGGAGCAGACTGATGCCGTCACGCTCATTATTTACAACTTTAAGATATGCGAGCAGATCTCTGACTTCAGCCCGGTCATAAAATTTCGTCCCGCCAACAATTGTGTAGGGAATTGCCTTCCGGCTTAGCCCCTCTTCAAAAATCCGCGACTGGGCATTAGTGCGATAGAAAATCGCAAAATCTCCCGGCTCTCGAACTGAAGTGCTGATCCGCTTAACCACATAGCTACCCTCGTCAGCCTCGTTCGCCGCAAGATAGAGGGAGATCAACTCTCCGGCATGATTATTGGTCCAGAGATCTTTACCTTTACGCTGTTTATTGGCAGCAATAACCCGGTTGGCAGCATTAAGAATGGTTGCGGTCGAACGATAGTTCTCCTCCAAACGCACAACCTTGGCTTCGGGATAATCAGATTCGAAATCGAGGATATTTTTTATCTGGGCCCCGCGCCAGCTGTAGATCGACTGGTCATCATCGCCGACGACACAAAGATTACGCTTCGGCTCGGCCAGCATCCCGATCAACCGGTACTGAATCTCATTAGTATCCTGATACTCATCTACGAGAATGTAATTGAAGCGGTCGCGGTAGGATTCGAGAAGATCGGGAAATTTATTAAACAACGCCACAGTCTGAAAAATGAGATCGCCGAAATCGAGGGCATTGTTCTCCTGCAGACCCTGCTGGTAAAGCTTGTAGGCATTGGCTACCAACCTTAATTTCGGATTGGGAGCATGGTGCACCTCAACCGCATATTCATCGGGGCCGACGCCGCGGTTCTTGGCATCTTCAATAACCGAACTCAGATACTTGGTCGGGAACATGGTCGGCAGAAGCTTAAGCTTACGCGAAACCTCCTTCAGCAGGGCCGTCTGCTCCTTATCGCTATAGATCGAAAATTTACTGGAAAAGCCTAAAAGCTCACCGTGGCTACGAAGAATTCGGGCGCAGCTCGAGTGAAAAGTTGAAATCCACATACTCTGAGCCACCGGACCGATCATCTCGCGCACTCTTTCGCGCATCTCCTGGGCGGCTTTATTCGTAAAAGTCAACGCTATAATCTGCTGCGGCGCTACCCCTTGAGCGGCAATCAGGTAGGCAATCTTATGCACAATCACCCGGGTTTTACCGCTCCCGGCCCCGGCCAGAATCAGCAACGGCCCCGAACTCGCCAACACCGCCTCCCGCTGAACCGGATTAAGCCCGGAAGTTAAATCATCTACATTCATTATCAATCTTTTCCGATTATTTTTTTCACAACTACCCTCAAAGATGCAAAAACGCTAAAAAAAGAGCTTATAGTCCATCAACACAGCAAAGTAAACCTGGATTTAAGATCTCAAAGGACAAACCAAAAAAGCCCGGCTCCATAGCCGGGCTTTTTTCTC